>JAMPCN010000123.1 GCA_023666125.1 Bacillus sp. (in: firmicutes)
TAATACCTAAACTTCTTCAATTCTAATGTAAATATTGTTTTCACATTCGGCTCGCTATCCAAAAAAATATCTCCCCCTAACTGAATGGCAAGGTTTTTGGCGATTGTAAGCCCTAATCCGTTTCCCTGTATCTTACGGTTGCGGGAGTCCTCCATGGTATATAATCTTTCAAAGATACTTTGAGCAAACTCTTTCCCGATTCCTTTTCCTTTATCCATCACATCAACATAGACATGGTTTTCGCTTTCCCGCAGCGTCAGACCTATGTATTTTCCATTGCTTCCATAACGCACTGCATTTGATATTAAATTAGACAAAATCCTTATAACGGCATCCTTTTCCCCCTGTGCAAAAATATCTTTTTCCGGAATGGATATATCTACAACAAAATCTTTACCTTGCAGAATATCATAAAAGCTCAATATGCTTTCCCGGCACAGCTCGCTGACGTTGATTTTTCCTATTTCTATATTCATATCGCCGGCTTCCAGTTTCGCCAGTGTAAAAAATTGATTGATAAGCTCCATAACCTGCTTTGCTTTTGCTTCCACTTTCTGTAACGTATCATCATCCGCATGATTAAGGCGCATCATTTCAAGATATCCTAAGATAACAGTCAAAGGCGTTTTGATATCGTGCGATATGTTAGAGAGCATTTTTTTAGACGAAATCTCCTGTTTTCTAAAATCGCTCTTTATCTTCTGGCGGTTTTGCAGCAAACGGTTAATCTGTCCGGTTAAATCCATAAGTATTTTGTTATCCGTAAATATCATAATCTTTTCATCACTGTCATTTTCTACAATATCAGACAGTTTTTCGTTAATCTTTTTTATCTTTGCCCGTATGCCTTTTGTATAGGCAAACCGCTGATATAAAATGATAAACAGCAGTATAACAATAGCGCATATCAAAAAAAATATCATCATTTCACTTCTCACTCCATATCCCCCAACTTGTACCCTATCCCCCAAACTGTAACTACAATCTGCGGATTGCGGGGATTATCTTCTATTTTGTTGCGCAGTCTGCTGATATGGACATTTACGGCATTTTCATCCCCAAAGTAATCTTCGTTCCAAACATGGGAATATATCTGCTCTTTGGTATAAACCTTTTTCGGGTTTTTCATAAGGAGCTTTAAAATTTCAAATTCCTTCGCTGTTAATTCGATGTTTATCCCATTTTTCAGTACAGAATAATCATTTATATTCATGACAAGAGCGCCGCATTTTAAAACCTCTTCTTCCTTATCCGCCTGTACTGCATACTGTGTACTTCTTCTAATATTTGCCTTTATTCTTGCTAATACTTCCGTAACCGAAAAGGGTTTTGTAATATAATCATCTGCCCCCAAGCTTAAGCCCAATGTTTTATCAGAGTCCGTATCTTTGGCGGATATGATAATGATAGGCGCCGTATTCTTTTCCCTGATTGCTTTCATCACTTCCATGCCGCTCATTTTCGGTATCATAAGGTCAAGCAGTACAAGGCTGTAATCATCTGCAAAAAATTCCCGACAGGCGCTTTCCCCGTCAAAAGCTGTCACTACTTCAAAATTTTCTGTCATTAGAAAGTTTTTTAACATATCGCTGATTTCCATATCATCTTCTACTAATAAAATCTTCATTTGACTGTTTTCCTCCTCATACGCTTCTATTTTAGACGGTCAGACAGATAAGCACAACTGCTTTTTACACAATATCTTCGGACGTCGTTTTTTTATGTACTAGGAAATTGTTCTTCCCGCGCCCGTATGCTATAATAACCAAATGAATATAAAATTTTGAAAAAAAGAAAGGCTAGTGTGAAAAATCACACTGATGTGCTGATTTTTCACACGGCAATTTGAGTCAGAGCCTCAAATATGCCTTGAACGCAGCCGAGAATTTGAGATTCTCGGCGCGGCATCATCGCAGCAAGCTGCTCTGATATGGAGGCTGAAAATAAAGATGTTCCCAGACAGAGAAGAAGCAAAAAGATTATTAATAGAAGCACAAAGCCACAATCCCGGAGCGTGGGTAAACCACAGCGAGACTGTCGCTTACTGCGCAGAAAAGATTGCCGAAGCGTGTTCCGATTTAGATGCGGAAAAAGCCTATGTGCTGGGGCTTTTACACGATATCGGCAGAAGATTCGGCATCAAACACTTCGGGCATATCTATGACGGCTATGTATACATGACGCAGCTTGGCTATGATGAAGTGGCAAGAATCTGTATTTCCCACTCTTTTTCCATCCAGAAAATCGAGGATTATATCGGAAAATTTGACGTTACGGACGAACAACAACAAGTCGTCGAAAACTATCTGCATCAAATGGTCTACGACGACTACGATAAATTGATTCAATTATGCGATTCCATCGGAGCCGCCGACGGCATCGTTTCCATGGAAGAGCGGATGAATGACGTCAAAAGACGCTATGGCTCCTATCCGCAGGATAAATGGGATAAAAACCTTGCACTGCGGGAATATTTCAGTAAAAAGGCAGGAAAAGACGTCTATCTGCTTTTTTAACTGCCGCTTTCTCCGGCTGTCGCTTCGGAAGTCCGGGGTGTTTCTGCTTGTTGTGATTCCTGTAACAGCCGTCTCCCCGCTTCGCTCACTTCCACCGTATCGATTCGCACCAGACTGTTTGCGCGGATATCGCTTTTCTGAGACGCTGCGCCTCCATCCTCTTTTTTATCCTTTGCCTTATCGACCGATTTATCATCCAATTTTTCTTTTAATTTTTCCTGCGCTTTTTCATATTCCTCCCTGCGCTTCTTCGCCGCCTCTTCCAGTTTTTCCGCTTCACGTTCCCGCATTTCTTTGGCGTCCTCTTTCATGCCCTCATCCGCAAGTTCCTGATAGGTATCCGCCTTTTTCGCAAAATCGCCGACATATCCCATGGCGCGCTCCATTGCCGCGTAATCGTCCTTTCTTCTTGCCTCTTTATACACACGCATCGGCACATCCGCCATTTTCATATTCATGCCCGCGCCGATTAATCCCTCCATTGTCTTTGTCTGCATCTTATGACCTCCTTACCAGTATAGTATTGGCTTATATTCCTATTTTCGGCGCTGTTTCTTCTCATCTTGATAACAATGTCTCAAACAGCCCGTTCGCCGTCATATGCGGCGTCCGAATATCGTCTGGTGCAGATACGGGCATCAGGCGTCCGGCACAGGCATGGGAATCAGTACCGAAATACAGAAAACGTTTTCCTCTACTTTTACATTCATTGTTCCCTGATAACGCCGCAGCGTCTCTTTGATATTGGACAATCCCAGTCCCCGCTCCTTTTTCCCTCTTTTTCCGCTGTATTGCAGTTCGCGGATATCCTGCATAACGGTACTGTTTTTTACCTCCATCAAAAAACACTTTTTCACCGTTTTCGCCTCTATTGACAAAAAACGGGGCTCCCCGTCCGGCATTCCCACACACGCCTCTATCGCGTTATCCAGTATGTTTCCCAAAAGAATGCAGAAATCATAAGTCTCCATCGGACATTCCGGACAAATCCTCATATCGCATTCCCATAAAATATTCTTATCCGCCGCCAGTTTCCGCTTTCCATAGAGCAGGGCGTCTATCGCCGTGTCGCCGGTTACCTCTTCGCCGTTCTCTATAATATCCGCGCTGTCCATGATTTTGCGAAAATAATTCCGCATCTTTTCCCATTCTTCTTTTTCCAGAAATCCCTGCAAAGCAAGAAGATGATTTTTAAAGTCATGCCTTACCCGCTCCATGTTCCGGTACTGCTCCCCCGCCATCTGATAAGCCGCAGCCTGCGCGTGGTAATATTCTTTCTTTCGCTGTTCCAAATATATCCTGTTCATGCCGAAAAGATAAAACCCCAGCGCCAGCAGCGCGCATAACGATAACATAGCGTTCGCCCCGTAACTGAAAAGCTGGTCGTAATATAATCCCCAGTTGCCGCCGCTTCTTACCATAATGCCGTAACTCGCGCCCCAGTCCGCCATCTCATCCATCAGAACCGCCATCCATAACGGAACAGCTGTTATGATATACCACTTTTTCATTTTTCCCTCAAAAAGCGGTACAAGATAAGCAGATAAGCGGACAATAACTGCGATGCCCGCCGCATATACGATGCAGACCATCAGATAGGAATAGAGCGCATAAACATTGAATACGGGCTGCGCCTCTTTTTTTACTATATGCAAAAAAAGCAGAACCAGACAGGAAAGAAACGAGTCCAATGCTTTCCACAGATATTGTCTCAGCGTCATAAAAACTGCCGCCGCTAACAGTTTTTTCTCTTTCTGCGCCTGAAAGAAAAACTGTACGAGACAGACAAAAATGATATCATATGCTATTTTCCAGATAACCTCCGCCCCGTAACCGCTTCCGATGAGTGCAGTTCCCGCCAGCTTAAAAATGAAAAGCAGTGCAATAAATAACATCTGTTTTTCTTTTTGGGTTTTTAACACTTTCCGGCTAAATCCCTCGCATGCCGCAGCTTCCCCCAAACTGCACAGTGTCCATACCAGTGTCTCCAGCATATCCGCGCCCTCTTTTTTAATTTATCTTTGCATATAAGCAAGAATTTCTTTACAAAAAGACTCATAACGCCGTTTGGCTATCATAATTCTTTCCCCGTTATCAAGGATAACCTCCTGCCTTGTATAGCTTGTCACATACTGCAGGTTAATGATATAGCTTTTATGACAGCGAAAAAAGCCCTTTCCCTGCAGGGCTTTTTCTAAAACGCCAATCTGTTCATAATAGGTCACTACAGCGTCCGTTGTATGGATATCCGTCTTTCTTCCCCGTATCTCCAGATAGTATATCGTATCCAAAAAAAGTTTTTTTGTCTGTCTTTCCTTACTGATAAGCATAAATTCACGGGAACTGTCCTGCGTCTGCATAACGGCTTTTTGCAGTATTTTTGCCAGTTTCTTCTCATCGACCGGCTTTAACAGATAGTGGAAAGCCTCCACGTCATACGCCTCCAGCGCATATTCCCTGCTGGAAGAAATAAAAACGACAATCCCCCGATAACGCTTTTGTTCCCTTAACAGCCTTGCCGTCTGCATACCGTCCGGTCCGTACATCATAATATCCAGAAAAATAATGTCGAAATGTTCCGCCGCCTGTAACAATTCCTGCCCGCTGTTAAACTGGCGGACTGTATACGATATTCCCATTTCGTCCATTATTTTCCCGATGATTCCCGCTATATGAGCGCACTGTGTTATCTCATCATCACATACCGCAGCCGACAGCACGGCTATCACCTCCCTGCTTTTTATATCGGCATTTTTAACCGTATTGTCTGCTTTATGTCATAAACGGACAGTTTTTCGTCATATCCGGTTAGGACATCCCCGCTAACAGCTTATACAAAAGCTGATATAATATCTGCGCCTCTTTCGGCTCCACATTAGTACAGGCCGCTATATCGGCGGGGATTTCCACCGCCTGTTCTTTCAACGCCTCCCCCTCTTTTGTAATGGAGACTATCAGATTGCGCTCGTCCTCCTTAGAACGTTTGCGCACGACATAATGCTTTTCCTCCAGTTTCTTCAGCAGGGGCGTCAGCGTACCGGAATCCAGATACAGGCATTGTCCCAGCTCTTTTACCGTCACTTCTTTTTTCTCCCACATTACCATCATCGCGATATATTGTGTATACGTCAAATCCAGTTTATCCAGATACGGCTTGTATCTTCTGATAACCTCCTTGGAACAGGCGTAAAGCGGAAAGCACAGTTGATTTTCCAATTTCAGGCAGTCGTATTTATTATCCTGCATATCATAAACTCCTTATTCTATCATTTCTTCCATCCGGCCAGCCATTTATCAAATCGACTGTTATGCCTGCGCCTGTGTCTTTTGGGCTTCATACGCCGCCCTGCACGCTTTGGCTAGCTGGTCTGCGCAGGAAGTCGGTCTGCGTCCGCAGAGTACGCCCGCTAATTTTTCCTCAATCTCTTCCACCGTCCAGCCGTCCACAAGACGCGGTATTGCTTTCAAATTGCCGTTGCATCCTCCCGTAAAGGAAATATTGGTAACGACATTGCCATCAATAGTCAGCTTGATTTCACTCGAACAGGTATCCTGCGTCTTATAGGTGTATTCCATAGCATTTTTGGCTTTTAACAGCCCTGCAACCCGTTCCTCCACCACTGACATATCCGCCGTCGGCTCAAAGCGTTCCACTACATTGCCCTGTTTATCGATTAAAAACTTCGTAAAGTTCCATTTGATATCGCTGCTTTTGGCATAATCGGCATCCATCCTTTCAAGCGCGCTCTCCAACATCGGCGTCAACGGATGTTCCGGGTCAAATCCCGCAAAGCCTTTCTGCGCTTTCAGATAAGCATAGAGCGGGCTTTCATTGCCTCCATTTACCTCGATTTTGGCAAAAATCGGGAAAGTAATGCCATATGTAGAATCGCAAAAACTTACGATTTCCTCATTACTGCCGGGAGCCTGATGCCCGAACTGGTCGCAGGGGAA
>JAMPCN010000124.1 GCA_023666125.1 Bacillus sp. (in: firmicutes)
CCGGGCGGCGTTGTAGACGGTAAGGAAGTAAAAATGGAAGTAAAGGTCGGCGACCAGGTCATTTACTCCAAATATTCCGGAACGGAAGTAAAAATCGAAGAAGACGAATACATTATTGTAAGACAGAGCGATATTCTGGCAATCATCCAGTAAATAACAGAAATTAAAATTCAGGAGGCAGATTTATTATGGCAAAAGAAATTAAATTTGGCGCAGAAGCAAGAACTGCATTGGAAGCAGGCGTAAATCAGTTATCGGATACCGTAAGAGTAACGCTTGGACCGAAAGGAAGAAACGTTGTATTGGATAAATCCTACGGTGCGCCGCTTATCACAAACGACGGTGTGACAATCGCAAAAGAAATCGAATTGGAAGATGCGTTCGAGAATATGGGCGCACAGCTTGTAAAAGAAGTGGCAACGAAAACAAACGACGTAGCGGGCGACGGCACAACGACGGCAACCGTTTTGGCACAGGCTATGGTAAACGCAGGTATGAAAAACCTGGCGGCGGGCGCAAACCCGATTATCTTAAGAAAAGGTATGAAAAAAGCGACGGACGTTGCAGTAGACGCAATCGCAAAGATGAGTTCTAAAGTAAATGGCAAGGAACACATCGCAAGAGTAGCGGCTATTTCCGCAGGCGATGAGGAAGTGGGCGAGTTGGTAGCGGACGCTATGGAAAAAGTTTCCGGCGACGGTGTTATCACTATCGAAGAAAGCAAGACAATGCTTACCGAATTGGATTTAGTAGAGGGTATGCAGTTTGACAGAGGCTATATCTCCGCTTACATGGCTACCGATATGGATAAAATGGAAGCTACATTGGAGAATCCTTACATTTTGATTACCGATAAGAAAATTTCCAATATTCAGGAAATCCTTCCTATCTTGGAGCAGATTGTACAGTCCGGCGCAAAACTGTTAATTATCGCGGAAGATGTAGAGGGCGAGGCTCTTACGACTTTAATTGTCAACAAACTGCGCGGCACATTTAACGTAGTGGCGGTGAAGGCTCCGGGATATGGCGACAGAAGAAAAGCAATGTTAGAGGATATCGCTATCTTAACGGGTGGCCAGGTTATCAGCTCCGAACTTGGTTTAGAGTTAAAGGATGCTACCATGGACCAGCTTGGACGTGCAAAATCCGTAAAAGTACAGAAAGAAAATACGGTTATTATTGACGGCGAGGGCGATAAAGCCGCTATCGAAGCAAGAGTCGGACAGATTAGAAAACAGATTGAAGAGACAACATCTGATTTCGACAGAGAAAAATTGCAGGAGCGTCTTGCTAAACTGGCAGGCGGCGTTGCGGTAATCCGTGTCGGCGCGGCTACGGAAACGGAGATGAAAGAAGCAAAACTGCGTCTGGAGGATGCGCTTGCGGCCACAAGAGCGGCAGTAGAAGAAGGCATTATCGCCGGAGGCGGTTCCGCGTATATCCATGCATCCAAGGAAGTTGCAAAACTGGCGGACACACTGGAGGGCGACGAGAAGACAGGTGCGCAGATTGTCTTAAAGGCTTTGGAGGCTCCGTTGTATCATATCGTAGCAAATGCAGGACTGGAAGGTTCCGTTATTATCAATAAGGTAAGAGAGTCTGAAATCGGCGTTGGCTTTGACGCGCTGAAAGAAGAATATGTCAATATGGTGGAAGCGGGTATTCTTGACCCTGCTAAGGTTTCCAGAAGCGCATTACAGAACGCGACGAGCGTTGCTTCTACACTGTTGACAACAGAGTCGGTTGTTGCCAATATCAAAGAGGCAGAACCCGCAATGCCTGCGGGCGGCGCCGGTATGGGCGGGATGATGTAAAAGTTTAAATTTGCTTTCGCAAATTAAAACTCAAAGAAATTGCGTTGCAATTTCTTCGTGTTGCAAGCAAATCTTTCTCACATCGAAGAATCGCTGATGCGATTCTTCCCAGCATGAAAACAAGGGACACGGAATGCAAGGGTATTTCGTGTCCTTTTTGTGTTGATATGGACAAAATACTTTCTTTATGATTATAAATGGTGTATAATTTATCACAATGGGTATTTTGTTTATATGGACTAAAAAGATGCAAGTAAAGTGACGGGTGATGACAAATGGCAGAAGAAGAGAAAAAAGAGGTTGTTTTTGATGATGGAAGAATCGAGGCAATAGAGGAATTCCAAAGTCCTGAGACATTGTATCAGGAGTTAATTACCCGTGTGCAGAAATACCATCCGTCAGATGATATTTCCCTGATTGAAAAGGCGTATGAAGTGGCATATGAGGCGCATAAGGACCAGGTTCGCAAATCAGGGGAGCCATATATCATCCATCCCTTATGTGTGGCGATTATCCTCGCCGATTTGGAACTGGATAAAGAGACGATAGTGGCGGGGCTTTTGCATGACGTTGTGGAAGATACGCCGATAACGGATGAAGAAATTGAAGAAAAATTCGGTGCGGACGTGGCTCTTTTGGTAGACGGCGTCACCAAACTGGATAAGTTGAATTTCCATGGGGAAAACAACGGTGATAAAGATGCGGAGAAGCTGGAAAGACAGGCGGAAAATCTGCGTAAGATGTTTTTAGCAATGGCAAAGGACATCCGTGTCATTATCATTAAACTGGCCGACAGGCTGCATAATATGAGAACCCTGCAATACAGAAGCCCGGAAAAACAAAAGGAAGTCGCAAGGGAAACGCTGGATATTTATTCGCCTATCGCGCAAAGGCTCGGCATTTCCAGAATTAAGGTGGAACTGGATGATTTATCGTTAAAATATCTGGAGCCGGAAGCTTATTATGAATTGGTAGATACGATTGCGGTCCGTAAGAGCGTAAGGGAGAAATATATCCAGTCCATCGTAGACGAAGTGAGCGAGCATATCGTGCGGGCGGGCATTCAGGCACATATTGACGGCCGTATTAAGCATTTTTTCAGTATTTATAAAAAAATGAAAAACCAGAATAAGACAATCGACCAGATTTATGATTTGTTTGCGGTACGCATTATTGTGGATACAGTGAAAGACTGCTATGCTGCGCTTGGCGTTATTCACGAAATGTATAAACCGATTCCGGGGCGTTTTAAGGATTATATTGCGATGCCGAAAGCCAATATGTATCAATCGCTGCATACGACGTTAATCGGTTCGGGCGGCCAGCCTTTTGAGATACAGATACGGACATATGAGATGCACAAGGCGGCGGAATACGGTATTGCGGCGCATTGGAAATATAAAGAAGCCTCCGACGGCAAAAAAGTGGAGGCGCAGGAGGAAGAGAAGTTAGTCTGGCTGCGCCAGATTTTGGAATGGCAGCAGACGGCCGAAGATAACAAGGAATTTTTGAAGCTGTTAAAAAGCGACTTGAACCTGTTTTCGGACTATGTATACTGTTTTACGCCGACGGGAGACGTCAAGAACCTGCCGGCAGGCTCTACGCCGATTGATTTTGCCTATAATATCCACAGCGCGGTCGGCAACAAAATGATTGGCGCAAGAGTAAACGGCAAGCTTGTGACGATAGATTATGAGATAAAAAACGGCGACCAGATAGAAATTATGACGTCGCAAAATTCTAAGGGACCGAGCCGTGACTGGTTAAACATCGTCAGAAGCACACAGGCCAAAAATAAAATCAATCAGTGGTTTAAACAGCAGTTAAAAGAAGACAATATTGTAAAAGGAAAAGAATTAATCGCAAACTACTGTAAGGCAAAATCAATTAATACACAGGACATTATGATTCCGCAGTATGAGAATGCAATCATGAAAAAGTACGGTTTCAGGGATTGGGATTCCGTACTGGCGGCGGTTGGACACGGCGGACTCAAAGAGGGTCAGATTATCAACCGGATGCAGGAGATGTATGATGCCGACCATAAAAGGGAAATATCCGATGAAGAGGTTCTGGCTGAAGTACAGGAGAATGCACAGCATAATAAAATGCAGCCAAAGAAAGGAAACAGCGGCATTGTCGTAAAAGGCATTCATGATGTGGCGGTCAGATTCTCCAAATGCTGCTCGCCCGTTCCGGGTGATGAAATTCTCGGGTTTGTCACAAGGGGGCGTGGCGTTTCCATCCACCGTACGGATTGTATCAATATCCTGAACCTGCCGGAAATCGACCGTGTCAGATTGATTGACGCGGAATGGCAGCGTGCCGTGGATGAGGACGGAGACGAGAAATATTTTGCGGAAATCAGCATTTATGCCCATAACAGAAACGGGCTTTTAGCGGATGTATCCCGCGCATTGACGGAAAAAGACATTGATATCCTCGCTTTAAATACAAGAATCAATAAGCAGGGAACGGCAACGATGGAGGTCAGCTTTGAAATCCGCAGCAGGGAGGAATTAAACCGAATTATTGATAAGATTCGGACAATAGACAGTGTCATTGATATTGAAAGAACGACAAGTTGATATTTGGAGAAGAAAGGAGTACAATACCATATGGCAAATTTAAAGGTCGGCAGGCTGATGTTGGGAATCTGCCAGACAAACTGTTACTTTGTATATGAAGAGGGAAAAAAAGACGTGATTTTTTTTGACCCGGCTGATAAAGGCGATTATATCTATGAGGCGTTGTCCGGACAGGGATTTCAGATAGCGGGCATTTTACTGACGCACGGGCATTTCGACCATATATGGGGAACCAATAAACTGCGGGAGTTATCCGGTGCGCCGATTTATGCCTATGAAGAGGAAAAGGCGTTGTGCGAAGACGCGGTTACCAATGTATCGGAGCAGGTTGGCAGGCCCTATACGGTTATCCCCGACGGATATTTAAAAGACGGGGAGAAAATTACGATTGCGGATATGACCTGTGAGCTGATTGCTACGCCCGGCCATACAATCGGAAGCTGCTGCTATTATTTTGAAGAGGACGGCATTTTAATCAGCGGCGACACGCTCTTTCAGGAATCGGTGGGCAGAACGGATTTGGCGACGGGCAGTATGAGCGCGATTGTACGCTCCATTAAGGAAAGACTGTTTATCCTGCCGGATGATGTGAAGGTATATCCCGGACACGGCCCCGTAACGGATATCGGACATGAGAAACAGTACAATCCATTTTGCTAAAATGTAATATCAGGAGGACATAAAAGATGAAAAGATGTTTAGGCGTATTGAAGTTTGTTTATTTTGGAACCTGCTTTTTTATATTGATGGGTAACACGGCGTTTGCTTATATAGACCCGTCGGCAGTAACCTATATTATTCAGGCGGTGGCGGCGGTATTTATTGCGCTTGGCGCATTGCTTACCGTATTCCGTCATAAAATATTCGCCTTCTTTAAAAAGAATTCCAAGAAAACGGCAAAAAGGGAAATTCACGTAAAAGAGGATGTTTCTGAAGATACGAAAGCGGATGAATAGAAAGGACTATTGGTAGACGGTTATGCAGATAATAGGAGATGTGTTCGGCTGGATTATGTATGGATGCTATAATATCGCGCATAATCATTCTTATGGCCTTACAATTATATTGTTCACACTGCTGACGAAAATTATCTTACTGCCCGTTTCTGTTATGGTGCAGAAAAATTCCATTAAAATGGTGAAGATGTATCCGCAGATGAATCGTATCAAGGCAAAATATTTCGGCAATAAGGATATGATTTCCGAGGAACAGTATGCTCTTTATAAAAAAGAGAAATACCATCCTATGTTAGACCTTTTACCGGTTATTTTGCAGTTGATTGTACTGATGGGCGTCATTGATGTTATTTATAAGCCGCTGCGGCATCTTTTACGCATTGGGCAGGAATATATTGATGCGGCGGTTTGGACATTCAGTTCCCTTACCGGCATCGGCGCCGAGGTCGGCTCCGTGCAGATACAACTGGTGGATTATTTTACCAATATGGAAGATACATCAGCTTTTGCGGCGGTTTTGCCAAACAATATTTTAAATCAGATTGATTCGCTGGATTTAACTTTCTGCGGGTTTGATTTAGGCGTGGTTCCGTCTGCAATGGGGTGGGATATTTCGATTCTCGTGCCGATATTGGCGGCGCTTTCTGCATGGCTTATGTGTTATACACAGAATAAGGCCAATGTTTTGCAGTCAGAGCAGAGTAAAACCAATCAGATGGTGACGTTGCTGATATCTGTAGGCTTATCCTTGTATTTGGGATTTTTTGTGCCTGCGGGAGTCGGCTTCTATTGGATGATAAGCAATTTAATGTCGATTGCGATAATGTATATCCTGAATTTCTGTATCAATCCTAAAAAATATATTGATTACGAGGCATTGGAGGAAAGTAAGGAAGAACTTGCCAATGTGCAGCAGTATATGACTAAGGCGGACGGCAAAGCGGATAAGGAGTTTGCCGCATTAGAAAAGCAGGATTATAAAAGGTTCCTGAAATATGAAAATAAGCAGCTTGTATTTTATTCGGAAAAAAACGGTTTCTATAAA
>JAMPCN010000125.1 GCA_023666125.1 Bacillus sp. (in: firmicutes)
GCTGCGCGCCTTATCCCCTCGTGAAAAAGGCTCGAAAATATGCTCCGCCAGTTCGTCGTCTATCTCTATGCCGCTATCCGCGATACGGATTTGATAATCCTCACTCAGACTGACAAGTATTTTCGTTCCCGGCGGATTGTATTTGACCGTATTAGTCAATATATTGGAGACTGCCCGCGACATCTGCATTTTATCTATTTCACAGATAAAATCCTGTTCCGGTATGTCAATGTTTAGTTCCATTCCTTTTTCTTCAAAATCCGCATAAAGCAGGGCGGCATTCTCCCGTAAAAGCTCCCCCAAATCCGCCTTTTCTTTATGCAGCGTAAAATTTTCGCTGTCCAGCTTCACATATTCAAACAATAAGGTGATTAACTCATCCATGCGCATGGATTTTGCATAGATTGCCTGTAAATATTCTTTCTTTTTTTCCTCGTCTTTTACCATACCGTCGCAAAGCGCTCTCGCATAGCCGACAACCGTTGTAACGGGCGTCTTGATGTCATGCGCGATATCGGAAAGCATAAGGTTTCTCTGCCTGTCGTATTCCTCTTTCTGCTCGCTTTGCTCCTGCAAAAGTTCCTCCACCTTACGCGATACGGCGCGGTAATAGTAGTATGCCGAAAGCAGATACGGCAAGAGCGCAATAAGAAGCATCACCAGAAATATAAAAACAACGGCAAGCCGATAAAGCTGTGCCAGCCACGGACTGCTTATTTTCTCTAACACCGGAGAGACAATCTGCAGCCTGACGCCGCTTCCCATTTTACTGCTGATGGCGTTCTGCACCCAGCCTGCAATCCCCTCCGGCAGCAATGTCGTCAGCGACAACAGAATCATCTGCAGGATAAAAAGTATCAGGCTCCCGTCCTGCGTGGTAAAGGAAAGCCCTTTGATATGCAAAGCTTCCGTTAAAAAGGGGATAAGGGCAAGCCGGTATGCCATGCCTAACAGTTCCCCGTTGACATAGATAAACAGCATAATCAGTAAAAAACGTTGTATCAAAAACCATTTCAGTGATTTTACGCCCATCCGGGCATTCCGTGTTTTCATATTTGTCCTCATTTCGGAGCATTTTGCGTTGAAAGTGCAGGAGAATCTCAAATTTTACTCTGCAATCAGGGGCATTCGTGACGCCGGGGCTTTATTTCTCCAGCCGATAGCCCAGCCCGCGGATAGTCTTGATATAGGCATTAGCGTCCTCGCTTAATTTGGCGCGAAGCTTGCTGATACATACCATGATATTGTTATCCGATACCAGATAGTCGTCGCCCCAGCCCTCTTCAAAAATCTGCTGTTTCGTAAAAACCTTGCCCGGATTTTCCATAAAAAGCTTCATAATTTTAAATTCCACCGACGTCAGCTCGATACGCCTTTGCCCCTGATAGAGCTGACAGGCGTTTACATCCAGTTTTAAATCCCGCACCGCCAACTCTTCGGCCTGTTTTTGTTTTCCCGCTCCCAGCGCATAAAACCTGCGGATATTGGAATTGACCCTTGCCACCGCTTCCAATGGCTGGAAAGGCTTCGTAATATAGTCATCCGCGCCCAAATCAAGCCCTAATATCTTATCGGAATCCGCACCTTTTGCCGAGAGCATAATAACCGGAATATTACTGTTCTCCCTGATACCTCGCAGTACCCGGTAGCCGTCTATGCCCGGCATCATAATATCCAGCATCACCAAATCTACCCCCGCGCTTCGCAAGGCGGCGTCCTGTAAGGCGGATAACGCCTGTTCGCCGTCCGCCGCCTCTATCACGTCATATCCGTCTTTTTCCAGATAAAGGCGCAGCAAATCGCGGATTTCCGGCTCGTCATCGACAATTAGTATTTTGTAACCCATCTTTCCTACCTCTGTTTATATATTTTCCCTCGGCCCGTGAGTTTGCATACCCAAACGCTGTAAGCGTTGGCGCAAACTCACAGTTGAAAATTTTTAATTTTCAACTTTTTCCTGTAATGTCCGATAAAGTGACGCACGTGTCAGTTCAAGATAGGGCAGTCCATAGAATATCCATGCTATTCCTGCCGTAACAACTTTTAAGATATACCATGGGATAAAAGATAAATCCAGTAGAAACGTATCCCATTTATGGCCGTCCATCATCTTTTTGCTGCGCTCTAATACTTCGCGGCACGGCATATCCGGATTCTCAGCCAGAATATATTTCACCATATAATACTGGTACATTTTATAGATGCCGGGAACCACAAACAACAGGACCCCTATCGCAATATGCAGGGAATAGACAAACGTCGTCTTGACGCCGTTTTTATAATTATGGTCGAACGTATAGCCGAGTTCCGCCGCCTTGCCCGTGCCGTCCACGCCCTTTAGCATAAAGCGGTGCATTCCGACCGAAAGCGGATTCACCAGTAACACATATATTGCAATCACAACCGCCAGTATGATAAGAAATATTATCATAAAGACAATGGCGAAAACAACCCATGTAACCGGCTCCATCTGCTCTATTTCCGCCGCAATCGCTTTTAGTGAGTCCGCCAGTTCAGCTACCTCTGCGTCGATATGCGCTTCCATCTGCGGTGAAAGCGTGTACTCTGTATCTTCCCTCACGCTATCTTCGCCGTCTGCTGTTACGGCATCTTCCATACTGCCATCTTCCATGGCGACAGCCTCCGTCACAGCGACAGCCTCCGTCTCCTGCTCATGATGCACTGACGCCGTCGGACCGCCTCTGCTCCCCATCAGCAGAAAAATCAGAAATGATACCGCTACCGCTTTCCAGTAATTTCTGCTTAACGCTTCCTTCGCCCTTTCTTTCACTTCTTTTCTGGTCCACATAGTTTTCATAGTTTTACTCTCCTTTTGTCCGGCATATACAGGTAATTGCGAAACGCCTGTGATAATGTTGGATATCGGGTAACAGATACAGTCCAACGCGGGTCGCTTTCGCTACAGTTCAACCGTAGCGGTGCATAAGACGCTAAAGGACAGCGTCTAAGCACCGACGGTCTCACAGTTCCCGCTTATGGATTGTATCTGTTATCTCTCGTAATACTTTTCGCAGTTCATAATTACCTGTTATTTCCTGTTATAACCAGCCTACCATCTCATTCTTAAAGGAAAACCACTCAAACCTTAACATAACCTTATTTTGCATTCGGAATCTATCAGAATTATTTGGGAAAGTTCAGATAGGAAAGATAGAGAGATTCAAAATCCTCCTGTTTTGCCAGATTAATGCTCTCTATATGAGTTATCATCCGCTCCAGCGAGGCTTTATCCAGCCGCCCGTTTATCAAGTCTCTTCCTATTTGAAAGGCTCCGGCAAGCGAAGTATTACCGACGGCATGTGTACATTCCCGCATATTCTCCGGTAAAAGCCCAATCGCCGCCGCTGCGTCCACATCCAGATAATAACCGAACCCTCCGGCAAGATAAACCTTTGCTATCTTTGGAGAACCCATTTTTTCACACAAAATCTCAATACCCGCGCGAACCGCCGCTTTCGCCATCTGCAAATCCCTGATATCTTTCTGCGTCAAATGAATCTGCGCCTCTTTATCCGCGACGTCCGAAACGGAAGCTGTCATACCCGAAGCAGGAACCGTGACGCCGCCCTCAAAATAGGGTTCCGCCAAAAGCCCTGTCTCATCTATGATATTTTTCGCCAGCAAAGAAGCCGTCAGCGCAATCATATCGCTCCCCTGCACCGCCGCGCCCGCGCCGCCCTCAAAAGCCGGTCCTGCCGCAGTCGCCGTTACAATCATGCGCGAACCGTCCGTTATCGCCATTTCCCCGTTCGTGCCAAGGTCTATGAATAAAACGGCGCTGCCGCACCCGACGGCATCCATGCCGCCGTCCTGTTTAAAGTCCAGCAGACCGCAATGATAAAGCCCCGCCACAATGTCGCCACCCACAAAAGCGCTGACGCCCGGCAATACATAGACCGGGATAGTCAATATATCTGACGCGCCGCTGTCAGCGCCTATCGCACTGTCTGTACCGCTCTGCCGCTTCGATAATGTACATTTCTGCAAGCCCAGCTCAACCGGTGTAAAGGGGCTGTGTCCAAGACTTTCCGTCGAAAGCCCCATCAATAAATGTTCCATCACCGTGTTGCCCGCGATACAGATACAGCGTATACGCTTTTTGCCAGACGATACCGACGCTGCCGTCGATACCGAAGCCGACTCTGAAACAGGCACATCCGGCAGACCTTGCAGCGTACGGCTGAATTTTTCCACGCCGCTCCATATTACTTCCCACACGCTGTTTTGCATATCTTTTGCGCACTCTGCATCTGCCGAACCCGCCGCCTTAATTCTGGACAATACGTCCGCGCCATAACGTCTCTGCGGATTCAATGCGCAATAAGTATCGACCGCCGCACCCGTCTCCATATCCGTCAACTGCATGGCGATAGTCGTCGTTCCCAAATCCACGGCGATAATAAAACCGGAGCGTTCGGCTGTCGAACTTTCCGTAGCTGTCCGCGCTTCCTTGTCTTGACTTTCAAGGTCAAAATCTCCTGACACTTCCATCACATCCGTGACAACGTCTATCGGAGAGGACTGTATAAAATCCAGACGAATGACACAGTTGTTTTTCGGTCTCGCCATACAGGCAAGCCGATAACCGCTCCGCAGTTCATCCGGTGAAAACACCGTTCTTTCCGTAGCCACAGGCAACGGCTCCGCCTGTAAAAACTGCACCCGGCACCGCCCGCACTTTCCCGCCCCGCCGCAGAAATTCTCGAAAATCAAATTATTTTTGAGCAAGGTTGACATCAATGTCTCACTTGTATCATGTGTCACATTTTTTTTGACCGATTCGCTCATTATTATTGTGGCTTGAATATTCTCAGACAAACTGGTTTTTCTCCTTGTCATAATGATAATCAATAGAAGCTAATTTTTCCGTAATTTCTGTTTCGCTGATATCCATATCGTCGCAGAACTCCTGTAAGCTTTTATAAAAATCACGCAGCTTTAAGTTTACATAACTAAGCAACATTGCCGGGTCGTTTGGTATCATATCATTTCTCCTATCCTTTTTATCCTATAGATAATTACGAAACGCCTTTGATAGCATCGAAAATTGGGTAAAATATACATTCCATAAGCAGGTACTGTGAGACCGTCGGTACTTATATGCGGTATTTTCGCATATTATGTACCGCTACGGTTGAACTGTAGCGAAAGCGTGCCTACGTTGGATTGTATATTTTACCGATAGACGATGCCTTTGAAGTCATTCCGCACTCTACCGCATCTCCATCTGCACCCGATACTCATTCCCCTCTGCATGCACATTCGCCATACTGCCACAGACAATCGGCATCATTGGTTTCAGATGACCGATATCCACATCCATAATAACGGGCACATTATATTTTTTGATGACTTCATATACGGCTTGATACTGGTCGAGTCCCATCATCTCATCACCACAGCAGACCGGTCTGCCAATCAGAAAGCCTTTGCAGTTTTCAAACCATCCTGCATGCTCCATCTGCCACATGGCGCGGCGGATACTCATAATATTTAAGTCGCACGCCTCTAAGAACCAGATAATGCCGTCCTCTTGATAACGCATTGTAAAATCGCATACTTTATCATATTTCGTACCTAAAAGATTCACCAGACAGTCCATACATCCGCCTAAGAGCCTGCCCGAAAAATCCAGTTCTTTGTCAGGAAATTTATATATGACAGCAGGGTTGGTGAGATTATAGGGTAAAAGCGGGTGTTCTTCGTCTTTTAAACCGTCTCTTTCCCATTTATCATAACCGGAAAATGTAAAATTCCTGCCGCATAAAACATCCATTGCATCATATAAAGACGGATGCCACGGCTCCATGCCAAAAGCCGCCGCATTGGGTCCATAAATTGACGCTGTATCACACAATGTTGTGAGCAGGAACGTCATATTTGTATTATCCGAATAGCCCATATACCATTTTGGTTTCGCCTGTTTTATCTTCTCGAAATCGACGTCATCTAAAATTTCACACATCAATTCACCGCCGGCGCAGGAAATAATCACGTCGTTTTCCTTACCGCAGTATGACTCCTGTAACTCTTTTGCGCATTTATAGGGCGTATTGCTGATACCGATGCCCTCCTGCGCATAACAGTTTTCACCTAACTGCAGCTTGTATCCGTCCGCAGTCCACTTTTTCTGGGCATATTGGAACGCGCTCTTGTGCGGCTCCGTTGCGCATCCAAAAGAGGGCGCGACAAAACCGATTGTTCCGCCGGAAGTCAAAAATTCAGGGTATCTCATCTTATTTCACCTTGTCCTTTCTATTTCTGCACTTTAATTTTTCACTCTATTCTACCACAATTTCTAATCGGCAGAAACATCTTCTTTGCTTGAGTTTCCGCAGTTTTATCCGCAACAACCCGATTTTACTTCCACTGTTATA
>JAMPCN010000126.1 GCA_023666125.1 Bacillus sp. (in: firmicutes)
TTACTTTTTTTGCAACTTTTTTAGCCATAATAAACTAACCTACTTTCTCATAATAATTATTTCTTCTTATTTGCTACTGTACGCTTCGGACCTTTTCTTGTTCTTGCATTGGTCTTAGTCTTCTGACCACGAACAGGAAGTCCTTTTCTGTGACGGATTCCTCTATAGCATCCGATTTCCTGAAGTCTCTTGATATTTAAGGCAACTTCTCTTCTCAAATCACCTTCTACCATATAGTCTTTTTCGATTACTTCAGCAATTCTTTTTACTTCATCATCCGTCAATTCCCTGACACGAGTGTCCGGATTAACATTTGCTGCCGCAAGAATCTTGTTTGAACTTACTCTTCCTATTCCATAGATATAAGTCAAACCAATCTCCACGCGTTTCTCTCTCGGTAAATCGACACCTGCAATACGAGCCATTTACATTTCCTCCATTTCATTCATACCTGAAATTTTTCATTCGAGTCTGCAGAGATGCAGGGCATCTCTTAAGCAATCCTCTCGCAGGCGAACTTGCTCGCCTTATTACTTAATTGATTGGGATAGGTAATGATTTTCGACCTATCCAACTAGATTAAGAATCCAGTCTTTCCAAAACATTTGGTATCAAAAAGTAATCACCTGTAGGCTCTTCCATCTATTATAATTAGTATCATTCATGATAAACGATACTACAGCCGCTCATAATTAGCTGGACAAGAACCCCTTGTTAGGGATTAACCTTGTACCTGTTTGTGTTTCGGATTTTCACAGATAATCCTAATCTTTCCTTTTCGTTTAATGATTTTGCATTTTTCGCAAATCGGTTTTACTGATGATCTAACTTTCACTGTTAAACCCTCCTTTCAAAAAAGACCGTTTTACATTATAACATGGAAATTCTTTCTATTCAAGCACTTTCTCAGAATTTTTCATTATTTGGGAAAAATCATACATATGACTCATTTCCACCTATTTATCTCTCCAAATAATTCTGCCCTTTGACAGGTCGTAAGGAGACAATTCCAAGGTTACTTTGTCACCGGGCAGAATGCGGATAAAATTCTGACGAAGTTTACCGCTTATATGCGCCAATACGACATGCCCGTTTTCCAGTTCCACCTGAAACATCGTATTCGGTAACTTTTCAATTACTGTTCCTTCAATTTCAATCACATCAGCTTTTGACATTTACTACCTCCTGTTTTCTACTTGTTTGATACTGTTGCAACACTTTTCTGATTTCTATATCATCGGCTTTCCCTGCCTTTATCCGTTCAGGAAATTCTGCGTCCGGATATTTCTTAATAATCTGAATATGTTTTTTATTCTTCTTCTTTGGTTTGTTCCACGTCCTGCTTTTTCCGTCAACCAGATATATATATTCGGGTTCTTCTTTTACTATGACATAAACCTTGCTTTTGTCATGTCCCGCTTTTGAAGCAGCAAGCATTCCTACCATAATATATATACCCCTTTCTTATCCCTGCAGCTTTCCTACCTCTTCCATTATCCTCTGAGCGTCAGAATTTCCGGCTCTCCATCGGTAATTAAAATGGTATTTTCATAATGTGCCGAATACGCGCCGTCCGCCGTTACAACGGTCCATTTATCATCCAGCCAGATGACATCCTTTGTTCCCATATTGATCATCGGTTCCACCGCAAGCGTCATCCCCGGCTGTAAACGCAGCCCTTTCCGCTTCTGTGCAAAGTTCGGTATCTGCGGGTCCTCGTGAAGCTTCGTGCCGATTCCGTGTCCAACTAACGCCTCTACGATACCATATCCGTAAGAAGTTACATAAGCGTCTATCGCATTGGAAATATCATAAAGATGATTTCCTGCTTTTGCCATTTTAATCCCTTCAAAAAAACTCTGCTTGGTTACGGCAATCAGCTTCTCCGCTTCCGGACTGATTTTCCCGACCGCATATGTCCTTGCCGCATCCGAATGATATCCTTTATAAATAAGTCCGGCATCCAGACTGACGATATCGCCCTCTTTTAAAATATGCCCGTCATGGGGAATCCCGTGAACGACCTCCTCATTAACGGAAACACAGATAGACGCCGGATAACCGTTATAGTGAAGAAAGTTGGGAATACAGTCATAACTTCTGATTAAATCCTCGCCCATCCTGTCAATATCTTTCGTAGACATGCCCGGATGAATCGCCTTTCCCAGCTCATCATGCACGATGGAAAGGATTCTTCCCGACTCCCTCATCAAATCGATTTCTCTGGCAGATTTAATTGTAACAGCCATTTCAAACCATATCCTTCCTCATTTAGCCCAGAATCGTCGTGATGGCAGTAAACACATCCTGCATATCCATTGTGCCGTCAACTGTCTTCAAAATATCCTGTCCGGTATAAAAATCAATCAAAGGCTGTGTCTGCTCATGATATACACGCAAACGGTTTTTAACCGTTTCCTCTTTATCGTCATCACGCTGCACCAGTTCTTTGCCGCATCTGTCGCAGATTCCCTCCTTTTTCGGCGGAATATGCTCTATATGATAAGTCGCTCCACAGGATAGACATGCGCGTCTGCCGGACATTCTCCGGATAATGTTTTCATCCGGCACATCTACGTTAATCGCATAGTCAATCTTATCGCCAAGCTGCTTTATTGCCTTATCCAAAACTTCTGCCTGCGGTATTGTCCTCGGGAAGCCGTCCAATACATAACCGTTCTTACAGTCATCCTTTGCCACTCTGTCCAAAAGAATTTTTACCGTCAATTCGTCGGGAACCAAGGCTCCCTGATCCATATACTTTTTCGCTTCCATGCCAAGCTCCGTACCGTTTTTGACATTTTCCCTGAAAATATCTCCTGTTGAGATGTGCGGTATTTCATATTTATCGGCAATCATCTGTGCCTGTGTGCCTTTTCCCGCTCCCGGCGCACCTAACATTATAATTTTCATACTTTTCCATGCCCCTCTTCTTATCGAAAGTAAATTAAAACTTATATAACCCACAAAACCCAGAAAGAATCGCCGGAGCGATTCTTTTACGCAAAACTTAGATGTTCTTAGGCATTGCATCCATTGATGCAATGTCTTAGAACATCTTTTTGCGTTTTAGTCGTTCAAAAAACCTTTATAATTGCGAACTAACATCTGCGATTCAATCTGTTTCATCGTTTCCAGAACAACGCTTACGATAATAATAAGGCTCGTTCCGCCGAAAGATACGCTTGCGCCGAAAATTCCGTTAAAGAAATAAGGCACTACGCATATGATAGTAAGTCCTACCGCACCGATGAAAATAATATAATTTAATATTTTTGTCAGATAATCGCTCGTCGGTTTGCCCGGCCTGATACCCGGTATAAAACCGCCCTGCCGTTTCATATTATCAGCAATTTCCAACGGATTGAACGTAATTGAGGTATAGAAATAGGCGAAGAAAATCACCAGTAAAACATATACCACCAATCCGATTGAATATATCGGCTGATTGGGATTACACCAGGAACTGGAATTTAATCCTCTCAATATTTCCGCCCAAACTCCCGTTCCGCTGATATTAAATAAGGAACAGATAAAAATCGGAAGCTGCATCAGCGAAGAAGCAAAAATAACGGGAATAACGCCCGAAGTATTTACTTTTAAAGGAATATTGGTACTCTGTCCGCCGACCATTTTCCTGCCCTGCAGCTTTTTCGCGTACTGCACCGGGATTTTTCTGACGCCGTCATTTAATATAATGACTAAAACGACCATTCCAATGATAATTGCCAAAATAATCAACGCGGCTACAACTGCTTTTGCAATCGGTCTGTTAAACACAAACTGTTCAAACAACGTCGTAATATCCTGCGGCATACGGGAAATAATATTGATGGTCAGGACGATGGAAATACCGTTTCCTACGCCGTTTTCCGTAATTCTTTCACCAATCCACATGAGGAACGCGCTGCCTGCCGTCAATGCTGCAATAACTGTAATGATATTAAAAACATTATAGGTTTCCAGCAGACCCTGACGTCCAAAACCAATCGCCATAGCCGATGACTCAATCAAAGCAAGGCCAACTGTTACATATCGGGTAATGGAGGCGATTTTTTTTCTGCCATCCTCACCGTCCCGCTGCATCTCCTCCAGCTTCGGTATTGCAATCGTAAGAAGCTGCATAATAATGGAGGATGTAATATACGGTGTAATATTCAATGCCAAAACGGACATGTTCAAAAAGGAACCGCCGGTAAAGGCATCAAAGAAGTTGAACGCGTCTCCGGTCTGCGCCTCGAACCATCTTGCAAAATAGGTTCTGTCAACGCCGGGAACCGGAAGCTGTGACCCAAGACGAATCACAACTAACATCGCGAATGTAAACAGTATCTTTTTTCTTAACTCTTTGATTTTGAAAGCATTTTTTAGGGTTGTAAACATTACATCACCTCTGCTGTTCCACCAAGCGCCTCGATTTTTTCTTTTGCAGATGCACTGTAGGCATTTACTTTTACATCGAGTTTCTTAGTCAATTCTCCATTTCCAAGGATTTTTACGCCGTCACGAGGATTCTTGATAATTCCTTTTTCGATTAATGCGGCTACATCAACGGTAGCGCCGTTATCAAATACCTCTAACGTATTTAAGTTAATTGCAACGATTTCCTTAGAGTTTCTGCATTTAAAGCCTCTCTTCGGAATACGTCTGTATAAGGGCATCTGACCGCCTTCAAATCCGATTCTCGGTGCGCCGGAACGTGCTTTCTGGCCTTTATGTCCTTTGCCGGCCGTCTTGCCGTTGCCTGAACCGTGTCCACGCCCTCTTCTAAAATTATCACTGTGCTTGGAACCCTCTGCGGGTCTTAAATTTGATAATTCCATCTATCACTTTTCTCCTTTCTTAAGCCTGCCTGATTATGGGCGCTTATGCTTCTTCTACCTTAACCATGTGTCTTACCCTCTGAATCTGTCCCTTTGTAGATCCATTGTCAGGTAATTCAACCGTCTGCCCTATTTTTCTAAGTCCCATTGCCGCAACGGTTGCCCTTGCCTTCGGAACCTGACCGATAGTAGACTTTATCAATGTTATTTTTAATTTTTTCTCTTTTTCCGCTGCTTTTTTTGCTGCCATATTGATATCCCTGCTCCTTTCTTAAGTCTTACGCATACACTTTATGCTTAAGACATAACTTCTTCAACAGATTTACCGCGGTTTTTCGCTACCTCTTCAGGAGACTTCAACTGGCGAAGGCCTGCGATTGTAGCAAGTACGACATTCTGTTTGTTATTAGAACCCAAAGATTTTGTACGGATATTGGAGATACCTGCAAGTTCGCACACGATACGCGCCGGACCTCCTGCGATAATTCCGGTACCTTCCGGAGCTCTTTTTAACAGAACAGAAGCGGAGCCAAACTGTCCGATAAAATCATGTGTAATACTGTGATTCGGGTCAAGCGCAACAGAAACCAGATTCTTAATTGCGTCTTCCTTTCCTTTACGGATAGCTTCCGGAATTTCGGTTGCTTTTCCTAATCCTGCACCGACATGTCCGTTGCCATCTCCAACTACTACCAATGCTGTGAAACGGAAGTTACGACCACCTTTTACAACCTTAGTAACACGCTTTATAGTTACAACTTTTTCAGTCAATTCCAACTGACTGGGATCAATGATTGTACGTCTCATGTGATTTTCTCTCCCTCCCTAGAATTCCAATCCGGCTTCTCTTGCTGCGTCAGCTAATGCTGCCACTTTGCCTTGGTATATAAAGCCGCCTCTATCAAAAACAACTGTCTTAATGCCTTTTTCAACTGCCCTTTTAGCAATTACCGTTCCTAAATATGCCGCTGCATCAACGTTATTGGTTTTTTCCAGTTCGGCTTTTATCTCTTTTTCCAAAGTAGATGCCGAAACTAATGTATTTCCAACTGTATCGTCAATAATTTGAGCATACATATGATTATTGCTTCTGAATAC
>JAMPCN010000127.1 GCA_023666125.1 Bacillus sp. (in: firmicutes)
ATTTGAGTTTAAGTGTCTATCAAAAAAATGTACGGGCAATATCATTCTATCAGCGAGAGGGTTTTTTCGTTAAAACCGAAAATATGGATAATGGTACAAATGAGAAAGAGTTTGTAATGAATTGGAATAAATGTCTTTCAGTTTCTTCGGCTAACCAAAATCACAACTGAATAAGCAGCACAGGACATCCATTATTCATAGGGCATTGGAAACCCTTGAATAATGGATATTTTCTAAGTCACCTATTCAAACTAACCAACCGACGTTTCCTGTACTATATTAATTCTTCATCCGATACGTCATATATGAACGGACGGCAAGCACGGCAAACAACACCGCTTCTATCACTGCAAAAATAACCATTGCATACGGCGTCCATAAGATAAGACCGCCCGCTTTGATAAACTCATAATCTACCGCCTGATATAAAAAGCTATCCGGCGGACATGCGCCGTTTGATGGCAATAAACAATGCAGCCACAAGGCGATGGATGAATCGGCTGATATGAATGAAAGAAACACCGGCGCAAGACAGACGATAAAACTTATAACTAACGCCGTCACCACATTCCGGCATTTCGCGGAAATAAATAAGGTAACGCTTATGGTAGCTGCAAGCGCGGCAAGAGCCGCAAAAGCAACGGCAAGCTGCATATCCCACAGATTCCAGTCAACCAGATTGGTAATGGAAAATATCATCTGTATCGACGTTTTTAAACTCTCCCATCCGAAAAACGAATTGGATATCACAATATGAACCGCCATACAGACGATAAAAAGAACCGTCGTAATACCCGCCGTCGAAGCCGCTTTCGCTATCCCCAGACGGACGCGCCCATACTTGGTACAGCGCAGGATATCATCCGCTCCCGTCTGATAATCGGACGAAAATGCGGGCGCGGTTATGATAACGCAGATAAGCAGCAATAAAAATCCCAAAAATCCTACATATTCCATTGCATCACCGGTATATCCCGAATAATACAAATACGGTTTTTCCACATCCTGATACATTTTCATCTCCATCCCGCCAATATCGGGATTGTCTTTATGCTCTATCCGCGTCAAAGATTCCAGTCGCTCTTCACATGCCTCATAGTAGTTATCCACTCTTTCCGGTTCTATTTCCATAACGGACGGCGCGGTTCCGTTTTCACGGTTGGCAAACGCCTCCCTGACGCCCCGTATAAGATGTGCGAATGGCAGTAAGCGCTGGCTATATACGCCGTCGGGCAG
This sequence comes from Bacillus sp. (in: firmicutes), assembly GCA_023666125.1. Taxonomy (GTDB): domain Bacteria; phylum Bacillota; class Clostridia; order Lachnospirales; family Lachnospiraceae; genus UBA3282. Next base: position 1,237 of record JAMPCN010000127.1, read on the forward strand.
GTCATACGATTCCGTCACGCCGTATTCCCTCAGGCACGCCTGATATTCTTCCACTGCCATCCGCACTTTCTGCGGCGTTACAACGCCCGTAAAATCCGCGCGCGCCTCTTTTAAATAAGCAATCGCCGCCGTTCCCTGCAGCTCCACTCTTTCTCCTGTTTCGCTGTAACTATCCGCATATTTATATGTGACCGGCAGATATGCCATCATCACGCTTAAAGATAACGCCGCCGCTATCAAAACCCATGTCCGGCGTGTCTTTAAGATTTTTTTCACTTCCAGTTTCCATATTTTCATGTTTAGTCATCCCCCTTTCCCCGCAGCGTTTCCGGAAACAGCCATAAATACAAATCCTCCAACCGCGGCGTCTCTGGCACGGAACCGCCGATTAAAGCCTCCTCTGCAAGATAGCGGATGGAAACCGTCTGTGCGTCCTCGTTTTTTAAGTTGACGATTTTATACTTTTTCTCATACGCCGCTAACTCTTGAAGCGGAATGGCGCATCTCCACACCTTTCCCTCCACCAGTTTCACCAGCTCGTCCGTCGTTCCCGTCGCAATCAGCCTGCCATCTTTCATAACGGCATTCTGCATCGCAATGTATTCAATATCCGAAACGATATGCGTAGAGATTAACACAATCCGCTCATGGGCAAATTCCGATAATAAATTCCGAAAACGCACCCGCTCTCCGGGGTCAAGACCGCTTGTCGGCTCATCCAAAATCAAAACTTCAGGGTCGTTTAATAACGCCTGTGCGATTCCTACGCGCCGCTTCATACCGCCGGAAAGCCTTCTGATTTTTTTATTCCTCACTTCATACAACGTCATTTTATCCAGCAGTTCATCCAGCTTCTCTTTCGTATCTTTTTTTGTCAATCCTTTTAACGCCGCAACGTATTCCAGATAATCCGTCACCGTAAACTCCGGATAAAATCCAAATTCCTGCGGCAGATAACCGAAAATATCCCGATAAGCCTCTTTTAATACCTCTATTGCCACGCCGTTATAGAGAATCTGTCCGGCGTCCGCTTTCATAATGCCCGCTATCATACGCATCAGCGTCGTTTTTCCCGCGCCATTCGCGCCAAGCAGCCCCCATACCCCCGGCGTAAGATGCAGGGAAACGTCATCGACCGCCTGCTTATCCTTATAGCGTTTTGAAATATGCTCTATGTTTAATTCCATAAAAACCCATCCTTTCTGTGATACTAAATGATAAGTGATTGTGACACTCACTGCGAAAATCGCATGTTCATAACCCTGCGGCGGCTACATCTGCACCCGCGCATATGCCGAACTGCACAGCAGATAACGAAACTGCCCTATACAGAAGCAAAACAGCAGCAGACAGACCGCCGCCCATCCTATGGAAAAAGTCTGTGTAAAAAAGAGCGGACAAAACTGCTTTAGTAAAAAGAATATCCCAAACAGCACACAGCCGAGTCCGATACTTTCTCTCTGAAAGCGTCCTGCCGGGGTATGTCCAAGCAGATATAAAACTCCCGCGCCCGATACCAACGCTGGAAACAGAATATATAACAGCGCGCTCTCCGCCTTTATGCCTGTACGGAATACCGTTATCCATAAAAAAAGCGTCAATAAAACAGCATCCCCTGCGCCGATAATAATGATTTTGGCAAGTAATAATCTTATCATGGAAAAACGGCTCGCTATCTCCACTTCATACATCGTATAGCGGATGCTACAGTAAAATACCGGCGCCGCAGAGAGAATCACTAATACAGACAGACAGCAGAGAAAATATGCTATATAACGGATATTTACCATCATATAACCTACTGCATATACGCTGAAAAAAGCGTATAACGCACATAAAAGCACACTCTGCATCAACCATATTTTCCAACCGACAAAACGCACCTGCCGCTTTAAAAATGCACTGAATTTTATTCTTTTACGCTTTCTTTTTTCTTCCAATATTGGAGAAAGCCTACCAAGCGCGGCGGCAGGAAAGTTCCTTTGTGCGCTGTCGCCATCTCCCATATTTCCGGCATCCCAAAACGCTTCTTTTATCTTTCTACTTTCTATTCTGCTCATTCGTATTTTCCTCCTCTCTTTCTTTTTCCAGTTCCTTTTTTAAGCTTTTCAGCGCAGAACGCAATTTTGACTGTACGGTACGCAGAGGCAGACGGACGGTCTGTGCAATCTCCCGCAGCGTCAATTCCTGCATGAACCGAAGCACGATAATCTCCTGCATATCTTCGGGAAGTTTCCGTATCATCTGCCTGATATGCAGATTTTCGTCAACCTCTGTAAAACCCCTCTCCTGATAGCAGACTTCTTCCGTCAGTTCTTCATAACCGGTCTCCGCCAGCCACTTTCTGCGCTTCATATCAATGCAGGTATTCGCTGCAATCTGATATAAAAAAGGCTTGAATTTTCCCTGATGCACATAGCGGTCAAAGTAACGGACTGCCTTTAAAAATGTTTCCTGCGCCGCATCCTCCGCCAACGATTTGTCAGGCGCATTCCAGATGCAGTAACGCAGTATATCCGGATAATACATGGCAATCAGTTCTTCCGCCGCCCCATCATCTCCCTGTTCCATCCTCCTGAACAGTTCATCTTCACGCGTCAAAATGATTTCCTCCTGTTAAGGATTCTTATAAGGATAATCCTTATACTTATATAACGCAGCTTGTCCGAAAAATGATTTAATCTGCTGTCAAAAAATCCGTACCCAGACTTACCGCAATCGCCTTTTCCACTTCTTTCATAGTCTGTGCGCCGACATTCCCCCGATATTCCTCCAAACGGCTTTTATCAATGGTTTTAATTTGTTCTAAGCATACCGTACTGTTTCCCTTTAGTCCTGCAAAATCAGTAAGCGTCACATGCGTCGGCAGACATTTTTTCTTTTTCGAGGTCAAAACCGCGATAATCGTCGTCGGCGCATACTGATTCCCGATATCGTTTTGAATGACTAAAACCGGTCTTTTGCCGCGCTGCTCGCTTCCCCGCGTTTCTTCCGCCCTGTTTAAATCCGCATAGTAAATATCGCCGCGTCTTATCGTTCTTTTTTCCTTTTGTCTTTTCATAGAATGCCTCTTTTCTATTTGACACTCCGGCGCTGCTGTTCTTCTGTCTGACATTGTAACAGATGGATTGTCCGTTAAAATGGACACAAGAAAATCGCTTGGCAATTATCTTGGGAAGAATGCCTTGCATTCTTCCACAAAAAAGGTTCCCGCATAAATGCGGAAACCTAACGCCCTCCTCAATTACGATTAAAACCACTACCGAAGAAAGTTATTTGAAAAACCCAAAATCATCGGCAAAGGCAATATCCATAATAATCTCATGCCGCAGGACTTCTATCTCGCTCTTATCATCAAAAGCAACTAAATAATACTTTTGAGATTTATCATACTGCTTATTTTTAAAGCTAAACCGGAACCTAAAGATTCTCTTCGCTGTATCTTTATCCTTTTTGTCAGCAATACAAATGTTCTCATTGGAAATCTTTTCATTGTTTTCCGAAATAAAATAAATCCTGTATGTTGTTTCTTTTACTACCGCACTGACCGGTTCTGTCTGGACAAAATCAAGATTTGTGATAAGATTGGTAATCTTACTTGTCAAGCTGACTAATGCAATCTTTACAACACTTGTTTCTACCTTTCCCCTCTCAACCTTTACCTCGACAAGAGGCACAAGTATCTCCTGCGGCGAACATCCACCATGCACATAATTTTGTCCGGCTCCTGCGACTTTAAAAATATCAGAAGCAAGAGGATAAGATACAACCCTGTCATCATCATTTCCCAAAACAGTCCCAAGAGTTGTAGCACTAATTCCATCCTTATTGATTGCTTCCTTTGAAATAGCATATCTTTGTCCGGCAATATTTGTTCTTTCAGAAATCCCCCCGATCTTATCTGTCACATTGATTTTATCGCGCTTATAGATAAAACCATGATCGGCAGTAACAAGGAAATGATGTGTATTCGCCGATGATGAAATCCTGCGAATGATAGCGTGTATTTCTTCAACAGCTTCCTCACATGCCGCAAACACCTCATTTTCTGTTTTCGCCGCATCTCCGCGGGCATCTATCTGATTATGGTAAACATATACAATATCCTGTCCGGTAAACACTTCCCGCATTTCTTCCCGCTTCATATTTTTAATGGAGTCAAATTGCACGCATCTGCTTTCAGGCATGTATTCTTTAAGCTGTGCTTCTCTCTGCTCTGTGGTGGCGCATATTCTGCCATCAACAAGTACATCGCAGTTTTGATTAAGCTCTAATGTCTTATGAGGAAGCAGGGCTGCCATGCCTAGCGATGTATAGGAAGGAAGCACTCCCTGCACCGCAGAGATGGAAGCTGTACATTTCTCATCTGAACACAGCTTATCAAACAGCGAATGGGCGACTTCATATCTAAGCGCATCTGAAATAATA
>JAMPCN010000128.1 GCA_023666125.1 Bacillus sp. (in: firmicutes)
TTATATTCCAAGTAAAATAGCGGGAATTAGATTTGTTGTTCGTAAAGGAGGGTATTTGCAGTGTTTGATTTTGAAAGACCAAATATTGAGGTTGTAGAAATCTCTGAAGACAAAAAGTATGGTAAATTCGTAGTAGAACCGCTGGAGAGAGGTTATGGTATTACTCTTGGTAATTCTTTAAGAAGAATTATGCTTTCGTCTTTACCGGGTGCGGCTGTAAGTCAGGTCAAAATCGAAGGCGTTTTGCATGAGTTCAGCTCTATTCCGGGCGTAAAAGAAGATGTTACGGAAATTATTATGAATATCAAAAGCCTTGCAATTAAAAATAATAGCGAGACGAATGAGCCTAAAACGGCATACATTGAGTATGAAGGCGAGGGCGTTGTGAGAGCGGCTGACATTCAGGTTTCTTCCGATGTTGAGATTTTAAACCCTGAACTGCCTATTGCCACATTGAGCGGCAAAGACACCAAATTGTATATGGAATTGACCATTACAAAGGGCAGGGGATATGTAAGTTCCGAGAAGAACAAGAGTGATGATTTACCAATCGGCGTTATTGCTATTGATTCTATCTATACGCCTGTCGAAAGAGTGAATGTAACGATAGAGAATACCCGTGTAGGTCAGATTACGGATTTTGATAAGCTGACTCTTGACGTTCATACGAATGGAACATTGGTTCCTGACGAAGCAGTTAGTTTAGCTGCAAAAGTACTTAGCGAGCATTTAAGTCTTTTCATTGACTTATCCGAAAATGCCAAGACTGCGGAAGTTATGGTAGAGAAAGAAGATGATGAGAAAGAAAAAGTGCTGGAAATGAGCATTGATGAACTGGAGTTATCTGTTCGTTCCTATAACTGCTTAAAGAGAGCCGGAATCAATACTGTAGAAGAATTGACGAATAAGACTTCCGAGGATATGATGAAAGTCCGTAATTTAGGACGTAAATCATTAGAAGAAGTATTGGCAAAACTAAAAGAATTAGGTCTTCAGCTTAATCCAAGCGATGAAGGCTGATATAGTTCATGTAACAGAAAGCATACGAGGTAAGCCCAAAGAGCGCGCGTGTGCCTGCTCATGAATGGAACTGTTAATTGCATTCGGTAAGTAAGTCCAGAAGAGCGTAGCCGGATGTACCATAAAATGAGATTGGAGAATTATCATGGCAAAGTACAGAAAACTTGGTAGAACATCTGACCAGAGAAAAGCTTTACTTAGAAATCAGGTAACAAATCTTCTTCATTACGGCAAGATTGTTACAACAGAAGCAAGAGCAAAAGAAGTGCGTAAATTTGTAGAACCTTTAATTGCTTTGGCTGTTAAGGAAAAAGACAACTATGAGACTGTTAAGGTAACGGCGAAAGTGCCGAAGAAAGACAAAGACGGCAAGAGAGTAAAAGAGGTTGTAGACGGAAAGAAAGTTACGGTATATGATACGGTGGAAAAGGAAATCAAGAAAGATTTACCGTCCAGACTTCATGCAAGACGGCAGATGTTAAGAGTATTATATCCGGTAACGGAAGTTCCTGCAACAGCGGCAGGCCGTAAGAAAGGAACCAAAGAGGTTGATTTGGTTGCAAAGCTTTTTGATGAGTACGGTCCTAAATACGCAAGCCGTCAGGGCGGTTATACGAGAATCGTTAAAATCGGACCCCGTAAGGGCGACGCGGCAATGGAAGTTGTATTGGAACTGGTATAGGCGCAAGATTGCAGCTTATGGCTTAGAAGAGATTGCATTATAAAGAGTTGGCAAAAAGCCAACTCTTTTTGTGTTTTGTTTTCTATTTTATCTTAGCCTATTGCATTTACAAAGTTTTCTGAAAGTGCTGATAATCCTTACAGGAGTTCCAGTCTCCACCCCAGGTGAAGCCATGTTCCTTAAAGAGTTTGTAACACAGGTCGTTTTCGTCGATTTTATAGGGAAAATTCGTTGACCTGTCGGCGTAAATTTCACTGCCCGGCGGGGAAATGTAAGTGTCTCCGCTTCCATTTCTGTTAAAAACAACATAGGGATTATAAAAGGGATTGATGTCGATAGCACAACCTAAAGCATGTTTGGACAGGCTTGAAGTGCCGTCCACTACCCGGTAATTAAAGCAGGATGTGTTATTATCCGCCATAGAGGCGGTGTCATCCCCCTGATATTCGTCAATCAGCCTTATTTTTTCAATCTGATATTCATTCTGATACAGTTCATAAAAAATCTCGGCAAAATCCTGTGCAATGCCCTTATTGCATATCAGTTCACCTGTCTGTACTTCGCCGTTAAAATCGTAATATAATACGGAAAGATAGCGTAAGTCCTCATAGGAAACGGCAGGCGTGACGTTATCCTCCAGCATATTTATGGCAGGAACCGCCAGATTGGAAGCTTCTGCCGCAGAAACCGGATAAGAGATTCCGGTAATTTTCTTTTTGACTTCATCGGTCAATTCCTCATAATAAAAACCGTCCTGATAAACAACGCGGCTGTCAGGAACGACAGATGTGTCGTTTGCAGAGTCATACTCTGTGGTATCGGCAGCGCCCTCGCTTGTGGCTGTTTCCGGTTCCTGTGCGGTTGAAATGATTGGCATATTTTTACCCTCCGTTTTTTCTGGAGCAGACTCTTTTTCATCATCATCGGTGGAAGAGTCTGTTTCTTCATGTATATGCGCATTTTCTTCCTGATATGTTTCTTCTGCCTTGGCGGCCGCATGGTCGGCAAGCGTCTCCGAATGCACTAACGTCCGTGCCAGAAAACCGCAGACGATTGTCAGAAGAATCAGAAAAAATACAGGTTTTAAAATTTGCTTTATCAATGAATCTTTCATAAGAAAATTTCCTTTCCGGTGAAGTTCTACTTTGTAGTGTACCACAAAAGCCGGCAAGATGATACCCGAATGACTTGTAATTTGCTTCATTATTTGTTACAATGTGTGCGGCAAAGATAAATGAAAGTAAGGAGCGTCATCCGTTTGCTAAGGGTGGCGCGCATGGCTGGTGAAATGGGAATTATTAAGACAGATAAATTAGTATTTGAATATATCAGGCGTGATGAAGAGGGAAACGTAGAGGGCATTACCAGAGCCGTTGACGAAGTCGATTTGGATGTGAAACAGGGAGATTTCGTCGCCATATTAGGACATAACGGTTCCGGTAAATCCACGCTTGCCAAGCACATTAACGCTATTTTATACCCGACTGAGGGAACGGTGTGGGTGGATGGCATGGATACGTCGGAGGAAAAGCACCTCTGGGATATCCGTCAGAATGCCGGGATGGTGTTCCAGAATCCGGATAACCAGATTATCGGGCAGGTGGTAGAGGAGGACGTTGGTTTTGGACCCGAAAATATGGGCGTTCCGACCGCGGAGATATGGGAGCGGGTAAAAGAAAGCTTAAAGGCTGTCGGGATGTATGAATACCGCAAACATTCCCCGAATAAATTATCCGGTGGGCAAAAACAGCGGGTTTCCATAGCCGGTGTGATTGCGATGCACCCGAAATGTATTATTCTGGACGAACCGACCGCAATGTTAGACCCGAACGGGCGCAAAGAGGTTATCCGTGCGGCAAGGGCGCTTAACGATGCCGAGGGTATTACGATTGTACTGATAACCCATTATATGGAAGAGATTATTCACGCAGATAAAGTATTTGTCATGGATAAAGGGAAAATCGCCATGGAGGGTACGCCGAAAGAGATTTTTTCGCAGGTGGAACGCTTAAAAGAACTTCGTCTGGATGTGCCGCAGGTGACGCTTCTGGCATATGAATTGCAAAAAAAAGGAGTTAAAATCCCAGATGGAATTTTGACGATTGAAGAACTGACGGAGGTGTTACAATGCCTTTGATTTTAGACCATGTGAATTATGTATATGGAGAAGATACCGAACTTGCGGTTCATGCGCTGCGGGATGTGAACCTTGTCATACCTGACGGACAGTTTATTGGCTTAATCGGCCATACCGGCTCCGGTAAATCGACGCTGGTACAGCATCTAAATGGCTTGATAAAACCGACAGGCGGCGCCATTTATTTTAACGGGGAAGATATCCATGACGCGGATTATGATAAAAAAAAGCTGCGCAGCAAAGTCGGCCTGGTCTTTCAGTACCCGGAACATCAATTATTTGAGGTGGATGTGTTTAAGGATGTCTGCTTTGGACCGAAAAACCTGGGTTTGTCTCAAAAAGAAGTGGAGCTGCGCGCCTATGCGGCGTTAAAGCAGGTCGGTCTGGAAGATGAATTTTTTTATCAATCCCCTTTTGACCTTTCCGGCGGTCAGAAAAGACGGGTGGCAATCGCGGGCGTGCTTGCCATGAAACCTGACATTCTGATTCTGGACGAGCCGACGGCGGGACTTGACCCGAAAGGGAGAGATGAGATACTTGACCGGATTGCCAAATTACATAAGGAAATGGGAATAACGGTCATTCTGGTTTCCCATAGTATGGAGGACGTGGCGAAATATGTGGAGCGCATTATCGTCATGAATAAAGGCAGCGTACTTTATGACGACGCGCCGAAAGAAGTGTTCAAACACTACCAAGAGTTGGAGCAGGTCGGTCTGGCCGCGCCGCAGGTTACCTATATCATGCGTGCGCTGAAAGAGAAGGGCTTACCGGTCAGTACGGAGGCTACTACGGTTTTAGAGGCAAGAGACGAGATTCTGCGTGCGCTGGGAAGATAGTTTCCCGCCGGATTTCCCATCCGGCTGGGGGCTTTTGCCATTACCTGATTTTCGCAGATTAAGAAAGGAGCATAACTTCATATGTTACGCGATATCACACTGGGCCAGTATTATCAGGCGGATTCCGTCATTCATAAACTGGACCCGCGGGTAAAATTGATAGCGACTATTACGTTTATTATTTCACTTTTTATTGTAAAAAATATAGCGGGGTACCTGATAGCGGCATTATTTTTAGCCTGTGTCATCAAACTGTCCAAAGTGCCGTTCCGTTTTATGGTAAAAGGCATGAGAGCGATTGTATTTCTTTTATTGATTACCGTGGTTTTCAATCTTTTTCTGACACCGGGAGAAGCCCTAATTTCCGTCTGGAAGCTGACAATTACCAAAGAGGGATTAAAAACGGCGGTTTATATGGCAATCCGCCTGACATTTCTGATTATAGGCTCTTCAATCATGACATTGACAACGACGCCGAATAATCTGACCGACGGCATGGAAAAGCTGATGGCGCCTTTAAAAGTTTTCAGAGTGCCTGTGCATGAAGTGGCGATGATGATGTCGATTGCCCTGCGCTTTATTCCGGTCTTATTAGAGGAGACGGATAAAATTATGAAAGCGCAGATTGCCAGAGGAGCGGATTTT
>JAMPCN010000129.1 GCA_023666125.1 Bacillus sp. (in: firmicutes)
GAATCTCTTTTCGGTTATAAAGCCCTGTCAGACCATCGATAATAGCCGCCATTTTCAGTCTCTCATTCGCGGACTCCAACTGTTTATTCATATCCTCCAGTTCCAGCGACGTTACGCTGATAAATGTAGCCAGGCGGGAAACAAGCGGCACTTTGGACAGCAAATTTTCAGCCGGCACATTGGCGTGTGCGGCGGACGCTTTCTTTTCTCCCTCCCGCATCGCGGCAATGACAAGCGTGACATTATGCTGGTTTAATTTTTCGTTGGTACGCAGAAATTCCCCGTGCGAAAAGAAGCCGCATGACGGCGATATATCCTTGAACGGCTGAATTTCATACGTCGGCTCTTTATCCGTCCAGAACGTACGCCTTGCCGCACAGGAAAAAATATGCAGTAAATCGGGCGCAAATTCGGCGATTCTCTGGCTGTCATGCTGAATACTTTCAATAATGGTTCCCGGGTCGCCGTAAGAAATCCGCACAACCGAACCGACGTCGATATCGGACGTCATGGTAAGGGAGCCGTCGGCATTGCTCGCAACCGGCGTACGCAGGATGGTCGTGTCGTTATGCTCATAAAAAAGCGGAAATTCCAGCGTATTATAGAAAAAGTTCTCGTCGTTTTTGATATTCAAATATTTGTGGTATACGTCGTAAGCCGCTATACCGTCAAGCTCCTGCAAAATAGACCCGTTTGACTTTGTCACATGGAATTTTCGTCCAAGCGGCTTCCAGCCCGTCACCTTAATTGAATCCACATAAAAATCGTCGCCGCCGTAAAAGATAATGATAATGGAAGTTGATGAAAAACCGCCGTCTTTGGTAAAAACGCAGCAGTCATCGCTCGTAATGTCATCACTGCACGAAACGCCGCCAAAAATCTGAATGCCCGGCGCGATATCTTTCAAGCCGTCGCAGAACTTTGTGGTAGAACCCTCCGGAATGGAGAAAAACATCTCGACGGCTTTTACCCACGGATTTTTCTTCGTTTCCTCGACAATCGCCGCGGTAATCGCTTCTACGGGTTCTTTCGCCATATCGTATCTAAAAATCGCAAATTGGGTCGATGGCAGCTCAAATATCGTACATACTACTGTAATATTGCCGGAAAGCTGGCAGTCGATAATGTTGCCGCTTGTGGAACAGCCCGTATATGGCGTATCGGGGAAAGATGCCGCAATCGTATCGCATACTTCACGAAGCGTCTCTTCCTCCAGCACCTCGGAATAAACTTGAAATAATCCGGCTTTCCTGCCGTCTTCAACGCACTGCTTTTGAAATATGCCTAACTCTTTGGCAAATGACTCCTTATCGTTATATCCAAATTGAAACTGCTGCATAGTATCACCCATCCCCATTCATCTGTATCTATTAACAAAATTTAATAAAATCAGTATACCATCATTTGGATGTAAAGTCTAATCAATTCTTGTTTCCGCAGTTTATAATTCCTGCTCAGCCTGCAGATATTTTTGAAACTAAAATTATCCGATTACCACAAACCCCAATAACACCCCGCCAGCCATCCACACCACTTTCTGCAGCCCGAAAATATCCCCGAGCAGCCCGATTAACGGAAACAGCACCACCATGACGAGAGAAAAAAACATACTGCTGACCGAAATAATCGTCGCCCGCTGACCGGAGGGAATCCGTTTGTTCAACTGCGCCGACTGCAAAGGATAGAGCATAGAATTGAAAAAACTGCTGATGCCAAAACCGCAGACAGATACCGCCGATATCGGACAGCCAACGCCGATTAACCCAATCGCCATGCAGACGCCGCTTATGCGGCAGGCTCGTTTCCCCAGCAAAGAACAAAGCCGCTCGCTGCATAACGCTCCCAGACAGGAACACGCCCCCATCCCCAGCAAAATAAGGCTGATAGCAGTCCGGCTAAATCCCCGCTCATAATAAAACTGCTGACTGTAAAAAAAGATACTCGTATAAAAAGCAAACAACACCGCATAAAAAGACAGGATATGTATGACTTCCCGGTTTCCTTTTAAAAGACTATACGTTATGTCGAAATGCTTTCGGACGCTTATTTTTTCCTCCACGCCGCTTCGCTCCGGTTCTTTCATAAAAAGAGCGATAACGATGAACAATATCTCCACAACAGCAGACGCCAAAGAGGCAAAATCTGTCCGCAAACAGCATAACAAGCGACGATATAACCCCGCAAATCCTGCCCGCCAACAGTACGCGTTTTCTGCCCAGCATATCCGCCAACGCCCCCGACGGAACTTCACTAAGCAGACTCGTCACATGAAAAATCCCCTCTATCACGCCAATCTGCCAAAGGCTCAAGCCTTTATAGCCCAGATAAAGCACCCAGATTGCGTCACAGATATTAAAATTTGCTAAAAAACGGAATATATAATCCAGATAAATATTTTTCTTTAGATTTTGATACATAACAGTAACTCCTTTTCTATTTGGTGTATTTTTGCGTACAAAAAAAGACATATTTCCATATGTCTTATCGGAATTACTGCAATCTCAAAATGACCCTTTTTTATCCAAAAATGGGCGCAGTAATCCCGTCGAAGCGTACTGTATACGGTTTCGACTGGCTGCTGCTACTGCATATTGGCGTATATCCAAATCCGGTCATTGTTTTTTTGCTCCTAAATTACTTTTTGCTTTTCTTAATATAACTATATTCTATAACTCCTCAACCGTCAAGCATTTCACTTCATTAAATTGTCGTAACTGTTTATCATTTGTAACAAACACATCTCATCCCGATAGGCAGGCAATCGCTAACTGCAAAGCATCCATAGATTTGAAATGTTTATACCCAGCCCGAATCTGTGCTGCTTTTTGGCTATTCTCTTATCAATATTTACAATATTAATATTCAATGTCCGTATAAGCTGCTCAAATAATGAGATATATCATCATGATAACCCTGCATCAAAACTTTTTTACTCTCTCAAAATTCTGTGGATTATTATCATTTTTTTCAATATAATAAATAAACGGCGCTGTATCTAAAAATACTTTCTTATAATCTGTCATCCGCACGCATCTCCCTCATATATGCATTTACATCTTTCCCATCATATGATTTTAAATCTTCATCATGCAACAGTTATATTATATTGATTCATCATATCAAAAATTCTTGTAATATCCATCTTTCTATCCCTCACAACATCCTCTTAACTCCTCATGAATTCTCCCGTTCGTAGCGACGACGCTTCCTCTTTGCAAAAGATTCAGCGGTTTCCCAAAAAAATCCGTTACCATTCCTCCCGCCTCTGTCACCAACAGCATTCCGGCGGCAAAATCCTACGGGCTGAGAACCGGTTCAAAAAAACCTCCAATGCGCCCGCACGCCACATAGGCTAAATCTAAAGCCGCCGAACCAGTCCTGCGGATATCCTGACTCTTTTAAAAAACTTTCTGAATACGCTTAAAGTTTTCTTCCGCCAGTTCCTTATCATAAGGCGACGTACCGACCGTAATAATGGTCTCGCTTAACGTCTCCGCCCCGGACACATGAATGGGCTTATCATTCAAAAAACTGCCTTTCCCTTTCTGCGCATAATAAATATCCTCTCTAAAAGGGTCGTAAATAATCCCCAGCGTAATTTCGCCCTTATCATACAATCCCAGCGATACGACGCTGTACTGATAGTCGTGGATGAGATTCGTTGTGCCGTCTATCGAGTCTAAAATCCAGTAAATATCCGCATTCATCTTATGAAGTCCTTCCTCCTCGCCCAGAAATTGAATCTCCGGCGCCAGCTTTCCCAGTTCTTTTGCTAAAAAACTCTGGATATCCGTATCCACCTGCGTCACATAATCCGCTGGTCCTTTCACCTTAATGTGCGCCGCTCTTTCTCTGTTTTCCACGAATGTTTTCGTCTGTTTTACCAATGCAAGGATATCCTATATTTTCATATCACTTCATCCGCCTTTCTTATTATGTATATACACTTGTAATACAGAAAAAGACACTTTTTCCCTCAAAAAGCGTCCTTTCTTCAATAGCATTAAGTACACTGCTTACCTATTAACAACTGCAACATCAAATTCCCACCGCCCTATTTTCCTGTATTTGATTTCAGCATTTTTATTTCATCGAGAAGTTCTTGGATAGTTTTATCCTTTTCAGCAATAATTTGTCTACTTTCGGAAAGAGCCTTTTTATCTTCTTTGATAACTTTCTTATCTTCCTCGATAATCTTCTCTTTTTCCGCAAGCATCTTCTTATCTTCTTCAAGCATTTTCTTATTTTCTTCAAGCATTTTCTTATTCTCCGCAACTTCTCTCTCATATGCCCGTAAATCCAGATAATACTCTTCGCGGTCGCGGCAGCGTTTGAGTATCTGCTCTTCAGCGCTTAACTGGAAAATGGTTTTGGACGCTTCGTTAATGTATTGGTCTTTCGCTGCTAACATTTTGATTTCCTCCCATGTAGTGGCTTTAAAGAGTTTAGCCCAGTAATCAATATGATACTTTCTGTCTTCATCAGTGGCAAGTTCTATATGAGATAAGTCTACCACATTTAAGGTCAGCTTGTCACTATAAAGATGATGATTTTTTACGTTAAGTAGTTTATAAGTGGCATAAAATTCAGGATAGTCATGAAACAGCGTGTAATCCAGAAAGCCGATATGTATGACGGGTTTGACCTCTGCATACTCCTGCCCGTGATTCAGCATATCAAAAGAGCGGCAGAGATAGCTGAGGGAGCGATTTGACCAGATGAGCCTGCCCGTAACCTGCATTTCCAGATTAATGCGGGAATGGCTGTTTAATTTAACATTAATGTCCAGACGAAACTCCTTGTTTTTAATGGATTCTCC
>JAMPCN010000012.1 GCA_023666125.1 Bacillus sp. (in: firmicutes)
CTATCATAAGAAAAATGGTCATAGACAAGCATACACCCAGGTAAAAATTGACAAAATCAACGCGAAATAAAACGTACGATTTTCTGACAGGATGCTTAAAGGTGTGAAATGATAACAGTGACATTTCATAAAACAAAAGCAGGAGAATACCAAGACTTCATATGCAGCGGACATGCGGGCTTTAACGATTATGGCAAAGACATTGTCTGCGCGGCGGTTTCCGTGCTGGTCATCAATACGGTTAATTCTTTGGACGAACTTGTCCGGGAAAATATCGAAGTAGAGACCGATGAAGAAAACGGAATCATTAGCTGCCGCTTTCAGGCGCCGCTTCGCGATACGTCAAAAGTGTTAGTCGATTCTCTTGCGCTTGGACTTTCCCATATTACTAAGCAATACGGGGAAAAATACTGTAAACTGAATTTTGAGGAGGTGTAAGACCATGTTAAATATGAACCTTCAATTTTTTGCACATAAGAAAGGTGTCGGTTCCACCAAGAACGGTAGAGATTCCGAGTCCAAAAGATTAGGTGCAAAAAGAGCTGACGGACAATTCGTAAAAGCAGGAAATATCTTATACAGACAGCGCGGAACCAAGATTCATCCGGGCATTAACGTAGGCAGAGGCGGAGACGATACTTTATTTGCCCTTGTAGACGGCGTTCTTAGATTTGAAAGAAAAGGAAGAGATAAAAAACAAGCTTCCGTATATCCTGTAGAAAAGTAAGAAGAATGCTTAAAAACCAGCATTCTTGATACTTAACGAATGAATCGGGCTCCAAACATGCTTATGTTTGGAGCCTTTTATCATCACGGAACGTAGGGGCGTTTTTAGCGCCACAGACATCGGAACAGAATTACCGGAAAGGCATGGCGGAAAATGTTTGCAGACAGAGCGAAAATTTATGTAAAAAGCGGTAAAGGCGGAGACGGACACGTTTCTTTCAGAAGAGAAAAATATGTGCCAAACGGCGGCCCCGACGGCGGAGACGGCGGCAACGGCGGAAGCGTCTATTTCGTCGTGGATGAGGGACTAAATACGTTGACGGATTTCCGTCATATTCGCAAATACTGTGCAGGAAATGGTGCAGAAGGGTCAAAACGCAACTGTGCGGGCAAAAACGGAGAAGATATCATTATCAAAGTACCGGCCGGCACGGTTATCAGGGAAGCCGAAAGCGGACAGATCATAGCCGATATGTCGGGCGATAACCGTAAAGTTTTGCTGTTAAAAGGCGGACGGGGCGGCAGCGGCAACCAGCATTATGCGACCAGTAAAATGCAGGCTCCCAAATATGCACAGCCCGGGCAGCCCGCCATGGAACTGGAGTTATTATTGGAACTAAAAGTGATTGCGGACGTCGGTCTGGTAGGTTTTCCCAACGTAGGAAAATCCACCTTTTTATCACAGGTGACAAATGCAAGGCCGAAAATCGCCAATTATCATTTTACAACCCTGAATCCGAATCTTGGCGTCGTTGATTTGGAAGATGCCAAGGGTTTTGTTATTGCGGACATTCCGGGCCTCATTGAGGGCGCCTCGGAGGGCGTCGGGTTAGGACATGAGTTTTTACGCCATATTGAACGGACAAAACTGATTGTGCATATTGTGGACGCGGCTTCCACGGAAGGACGTGACCCGGTGGCGGATATTTATGCCATCAATAAGGAGCTGGAAGCATATAATCCGGACATTGCCGCAAGACCGCAGATAATAGCGGCCAATAAAATCGACATGATACCCTCTGACAGTGACGCCGTCGAGCGTATCCGCGCCGAATTTGAGCCGGATATTCCCGTCTATCCCGTTTCCGCCATAGCAGGGAAAGGCGTAAGGGAACTTCTCTATGCGATACAGAATAAACTGGACGGACTGGATAAAGACCCCGTTGTCTTTGAGGCGGAATATGTTCCGGAGGAGCATCTAAGCATACAGGATGAACCTTTTACGGTTATTTATGATGAGAAAAATGACGAATATGTTGTGGAAGGCCCCCGTATTGAGAAAATGCTTTCCTATACGAATTTAGAGTCCGAAAAAGGCTTCCGTTTCTTCCAGAATTTTCTAAAAGAGCAGGAAATATTAAAGAAACTGGAAGAACTTGGCATCGAAGAGGGAAGCACGGTCAGGATGTACGGCCTTTCTTTTGATTATTATAAATAAAATGTTATGATAAATGATATAAAACGATATTATGGAGGCAGCTATGACAAGTAAACAAAGGGCTTATTTAAAAAGTCTGGCAAGCGCTTTAAATCCCATATTTCAGGTTGGAAAATCCAGCCTGACGCCGGAATTTACACAGGCGATAGACGAAGCTTTTCATACAAGGGAGCTGTTAAAAATCGCCGTTCTAAAAAACTGCGCCGACGATCCGAACGAAATTGCCGCTATTGTGGCGGAAAGAACGCATTCGCAGGTCGTGCAGGTAATCGGGAAAAAGATTGTATTATATAAACCGGATAAAAAGAATCCGAAAATCATTTTACCCTGATAACACCGCTATCGCAGCGGAAATCAATATTTTGCAGGAGGCATGGAAAGCATTGTTAAAAGTTGGAATCATGGGCGGAACGTTTAATCCCGTCCATATAGGACACCTTATCATTGCGGAAAAAGCGCGAGAGCAGTTTCATTTGGACGAGGTTCTATTTATGCCGAGCGGAGTTCCGTATATGAAAGACGAAATTGAAGTGCTTCCCTCACAGGTACGGGCGCAGATGACACAACTTGCCATTGAAGATAACCCCTTTTTTACGCTTTCCACAATGGAAACGGAGAAAGAGGGACATACTTATACTTATGAAACGCTTACCACGCTGCATGAAAAAAATCCCGGCACGGAATATTACTTTATTATGGGGGCGGACAGCCTTTTTTCGATAGAACACTGGAAAAATCCCGAGAAAATATTTGCAGGCTGCCATATTCTCGCCGCGCTTCGAGACGATAAGACAATGGAGGCGATGAAAGAGCAGGCCGCTTATTTGAAAAATAAATTTGCCGCCGATATTTTCCTGATAAATGCCGGGCATATCGAGGTTTCTTCTTCCATGATCCGCGGACTGATAAGAGACGGCCATTCCATCCGTTATCTTGTTCCTGATGCGGTATATGACTATATTGTCAAAAACAAACTTTACAAAGCTGAAAAATAGAAATATCGCAGGGGAGGGCGGTTATAAAAATGTCGGAACTGAAAAAACTGAGAAAAGAAATGGAAAAGGAATTACATGCCAAACGCTATGAACATACCTTAAGCGTTGCCTATACAGCGGCTTCGCTTGCGATGGTGCATGAGGCGGATGTGGAGAGCGCGCTGACTGCCGGTATGCTTCATGACTGTGCGAAATGTTTTTCCGCCAAGAAACTAATCTCACTCTGCCAAAAGAACAATCTGCCGGTATCGGATATTGAAATGCAAAACCCGACGGCGCTTCTGCACGCAAAGGTAGGAAGTTTCCTTGCCCATGAAAAGTACGGCATCGATGATGAAGATATCTTAAACGCCATTAAGTACCATACGACGGGACGCCCCGATATGAGCAGGCTGGAAAAAATCATATATATTGCGGATTATATCGAACCCGGCAGGACACACGCCGCCAATCTGGCGCAGATACGCAAACTCGCTTATCAGGATTTGGATAAAACGATGTTTCGTATATTGGAGGATACGCTTGCCTATCTGCGTTCCGTGGACGGGAAGATTGATTCCATGACAAGACAAACTTATGAAAGCATAAAAGCAGCGAGCGTTAAATCAGATACATAAAGCAAATACAGGAAAGGATAGATGATTTATGACTTCAAAAGAATTGGCAAAACTCGCCGTTGAGGCATTAGAGGATAAAAAAGCGGAAGATATGAAAATTATTGATATCAGCCATATTTCCACGATTGCAGACTATTTTATCATTGCAAGCGGAAGCAATATCAGCCAGATACAGACAATGGCGGATAACGTGGAAGAGGCTCTTACAAGAGCGGGGCATCCGGTAAAGCACACGGAAGGCTATCAAAACGCCAACTGGATATTAATGGACTGCCAGGATATCATCGTCCATATATTCGATAAGGAAAACCGCCTGTTCTATGACTTAGAGCGTATCTGGAGAGACGGCGTTATGATAGAAAAAGAAAGTTTATAACGCTGATTCTGACAGATAAAAATGAATCCCAACAAGAATATTGATGGGATTCATTTCTGTTTTTATTTTTATTGCGCCTCTTTGTTCGTACCGCCCGCGTACATATAGAATGTGATGATATATAAACCGGCAATACCTACCAAAGCATAAATAATTCTGGAAAGCCATGACATATTACCAAAAATAAAGGCTACCAGGTCAAAACTGAAGAACCCGATTAATCCCCAGTTAATCGCACCAATAATGGCAATTGTCAAAGCAAGACAATCCAATCCTTTATTATTCATATCGATATACCCCTTTCCATACACAATCATGACAAAACGTTCCCAAAACCAAAGAAAGCGTTTCATCATCTATTATTATTCCTTATGGAAAGATGCGTATACTGGAAAAATTAGCGATATAAACGAAATACGCCAAATACCTTCCCGAGAATCCGGCAGTCGTCCACAATAATCGGCTCCATGGAATCATTTTCCGGCTGCAGTCTGATATGTCCGTTTTCTTTATAAAAAGTTTTTACCGTAGCGGAATCGTCAATCAGGGCAACGACAGTATCGCCGTTTAACGCCGTATTGCAGCTATGGACAAAAATCTGGTCGCCGCTGTATATACCGGCGTTAATCATGGAATCGCCTTTTACTTTCAATACAAAAGATTCTCCGGCCGGAACCATTTCCGCCGGTACAGGGAAATAACTTTCGATATTTTCCTGCGCTAAAATAGGCTCGCCCGCTGCAACGCGTCCGATAACGGGCAAAGAAACCATTTCCGTACGCACCATCTGAAAATTATCATCACAAATCTCAATCGCCCTCGGTTTAGTCGGGTCACGTCTGATATAGCCGTTTTTTTCCAATGTTTCCAGATGCGAGTGGACGGAAGATGTCGATTTTAATCCCACGGCTTCGCAGATTTCGCGGACGGCCGGCGGATAGCCTTTTTTCAAAATCTCATCTTTAATATAGTCAAGAATAGCCTCTTGTTTCTTTGTAATTTTACCGTATCCCATATGCGTCTCCTTTATTCCTGTTTTGATGACAAGTGAATGTTAAATGATTTTATATGTTTCATTTTAGCATACATTGCAGGAAAAAGCAAACATATATTCTGAATATTTGTTCGATTTTTTTGTCCAAAAGTATTGACAACCGAAAATACGTTCGATATAATATTCCCAAACAGAACGAATGTTCGCAACATATGTTCGTGAAATGGGAGGGAATCAGAATGAGTAACAACAGAAGCGAAAGAAGAATCCGCAATAATAAAATCAGAAGACAAAAACAGCTCCGCAGAAACTTTTTTACGGCCATAGCGACTTTCGGCCTGATTATCACATTATCCGTCAGCGTTGGAGGCTTTTTATCCAAGGCCAAAGATGACAGTGAGAGCATGTACTATAAATATTATAAGAGCATCACTGTATCCACCGAAGATACGCTCTGGTCGATTGCGCAGGAATATATGGATGCCACGCATTATCAGTCTGTTGATGATTATATTAAAGAAGTAAAGCAAATGAATCATTTACAAAGCGATACCATAACATATGGCTGTCA
Organism: Bacillus sp. (in: firmicutes); assembly: GCA_023666125.1. Classification (GTDB taxonomy): domain Bacteria; phylum Bacillota; class Clostridia; order Lachnospirales; family Lachnospiraceae; genus UBA3282. The sequence goes on from JAMPCN010000012.1 coordinate 5,718, forward strand.
TTTAGTAATACCATATTATACGGATGAATATACAGGATAAATAATAAGATAAACAAACAACGGGCAAAATGTAAGCGCTTTCTTCCATTAAATAAACAACCTCTTGCGATATATGGCAAAATACGATATAATTTAATGAAAGCAGTTTCATTATTATTTTATTATATTTATCAAAGGAGAGTGCCGAATATGAAAAAACATGTTGCCCTGAAAATTATGCTTCCTCTGATTCTCATTTTTATATTGACTGTTACGGTCAATATGACGACAACATCCTGTCTGCAGGCTACACGAAGCGTTTTTGAAGATATTTCATCATCTTCCGGCGTATCATCAGATATCACAAGCGTTGCAAACGATAATGTGGGAACCATTTCTTCACAGTTATCCCGCAATGGACTGATTTCCTCTTTGCAGCTTCTTTTAGTGGTTGTAACGATTATCATTACCTATGTCAGTCTCGTAAAACCTTTAAGTGATACGGAGAAGCAGCTCAATGCCTTAATTAATAATCTTGAACATGACGAGGGCGATTTAAACGAACGTATTATCAGCAAAAAAGAAGACGAAATCGGCCGTCTTATATTTGGCATTAACCTGTTTTTAAATAAATTACAGACCATTATGAAAGCCATTCAGCAGCATTCTATTTCTTTGGATAATTCCTCCGGCCAGATTGTGTCAAAAGTATCGGATTCCTCTAGAAATATGCGGGAAGTATCGGCGGAAGCGGAAGAGCTTTGTCAGGAAATGCAGCGCGTATTACAGACACTTGAGGGCATCACGGCAGACATGGCTTCCTTAAATAACAGCAGCGAAGTCATTTCCAATTCCACCATATCGGGCAGGGATTACGCTGCAGAAATGAAAGAGCGCGCCAATGGCATCAAAGAACTTGCCCAAAACAGTAAAAGCGAGTCGGAACGAATCACCTCTTCTTTGGAGGAAGTGCTTCGCAGTTCCATGGAGAGCAGTAAGAGCGTAAACGCCATTCAGAATCTGACGGACGAAATCCTTTCCATCGCAAGCCAGACTAACCTGCTTGCCCTAAACGCTTCCATCGAAGCGGCAAGAGCGGGAGAGGCCGGCAAAGGATTTGCCGTTGTAGCGGACGAAATCCGCGGTCTGGCCGATAACAGCCGCAACACGGCCAACAGCATCCAGCAAATCAGTAACGACGTTGTTTCCTGCGTAGAGGAAATGGCGGATTCTTCCAATAAACTGCTCGAATTTGTCAATAACAACGTATTGGCGGATTACGACCGTTTTGTGGAAGCTTCCGGCAAATATTTAAGCGATGCGGACACTTTAGAAGAGATGATGCAGGAATTTTATACAAAATCTACGGAACTGTCCTCTGCTTCAGAAATTATCAATTCCGGCATATCCCGTATTTCACAGGCGGTAGAAGATGAAAATACCAAGGTATCGAATCTTTCCGATATTATGCAGGGCTTATCCGCAAATATGGAGGAAATTCAGGATTACACGACAATCAATGACGAAGTGTCCAATGATTTGAAGAAAGAAATTGCGAAGTTTAAGGCAATATAAATAAGCGCCAGCATAGCCGGGGAGTTTATTTGTTTTAGAAAGGAACATCAGATAATGAGCCAGTTGGTCTATACAAATGAAAAATGCCAGGGGTGTAACCGCTGCATTTCAGTATGTCCGGTTTTAACTGCAAATTATTCTGTTCAGTCGGGCAGCGGGCAGCGGGTAGAAGTACATAGCGAAAACTGTATTGGATGCGGAGCCTGTTTTGACGTTTGTGAGCATAAGGCCAGAGAATATTATGATGATACACAACAGTTTTTTAGTGACTTAGCGCGCGGGGAGCAGATATCCGTGCTGTTAGCGCCGTCCTTTCAGGCGAATTATCCTAAGGAATATGCCTCCGTACTTGGCGGTTTAAAGGCTTTAGGCGTTAATCGGATTATCAGCGTCAGCTTTGGCGCCGATATTACGACATGGGGATATATTAACTATATTGCCGAGCATAATCTGGAGGGAGGAATTTCCCAGCCGTGTCCGGCGGTGGTAAATTATATCGAGCATTATGCGCCGGATTTGATAGAGAAACTGATACCGATTCACAGTCCTTTGCTGTGTACGGCGATTTATGCGAAAAAATATATGAACATTACGGATAAACTCGCCTTTATCAGTCCGTGTATTGCCAAAAAGGTGGAGATTACCGACCCAAATACATATGGATATGTATCTTATAACCTGACTTTCCAGCATTTTATGGAATATGCCCGCAAACATCATATTGCCGGGGAGGATGCCGCGGATGAGATTGAGTATGGCCTGGGAGCCGTTTATCCCATGCCGGGAGGGCTGAAAGAGAACGTATACTGGTTCTGCGGCGAGAAAGCAATGATACGGCAGGTAGAGGGAGAGAAGCGTTCCTATGCCTTTTTGAAAGACTACAAAAAAAGGCTTGCTAACGGGCAAAAACTGCCGTTTATGGTTGATATTTTAAACTGCGACCGCGGCTGCCTTTACGGAACAGGCATTGAGACAGAAAAAAATGATTCCGAGGATAACTTTTATAATCTGCAAAAAATCAGAGAAAGCTGTAAGAAAAGCAGTGATGAGAAAGACCCTTTTTCACTAAAACTTACCCCGAAACAACGCTTAGAGCAGCTTAACCGGCAGTTTTCCAAATTGGATATCCGGGATTTTATGCGCGGCTATACCGATAAGTCCAAAACTATTTCCCTGCGTGAGCCGAACGAAAAAGAGCTGGACGCTATTTTTATTTTGATGAATAAAGACGACCAAATGAAAAGAAGTATTAACTGTGGAGCATGCGGCTACGGAAACTGCCGCGAAATGGCTGCCGCAATTTATAACGGAAGCAATATACCGGCTAACTGCGTGCATTATATGAAGGATGAAGTACATAACTTTTCCGTCCAGTTGAAGAAACAGAATGCGGAATTAAAGAAAGCCATAAAAGAGGAAAAAGAAGGGGAAGTATTTATTAATCAGATGATACGCGCCTTCGCCAAAAGCATTGATATTAAGGACCAGTACACAAAGGGTCATTCTTTCCGTGTGGCGGAGTATGCTTCCATGATTGCCGCTAAGATGGGATACAGCGGTAAAACGCTCGACAATATCTATCATATTGCGCTTCTTCATGATATCGGAAAGATTGTGATTCCGGAGGAAATTCTAAACAAGCCCGGAAAACTGACAACGGATGAATATGAAGCCATAAAAAAACATGCGCAATACGGTTATGATATTCTTAAGGAAATTGACAGCCTTCCCAATCTGGCATTGGGCGCCGGATATCACCATGAACGTTTAGACGGCAAAGGATATCCAAACGGAAAGCATGCGGAAGAAATTCCGCAGATTGCCAGAATTATTGCAGTTGCAGATACATTCGACGCCATGCACTCAACCCGCCCGTACAGGAAAAGTATGCAGATGGATACGATTGTATCCGAATTGAAACGGGTTGCCGGCACACAGTTGGACGCGGCGATTGTCAATATTTTGCTGGAACTGATTCATGACGGCGCTTTTGAGGAAGAAAATGTTGTGAGCCGGTAATTGGCGCATATAAGCAATGGTGTTTGAATAGTTGTATAGAACTATGCGCAAAACGCTTGTTTAACGAATAGTTATTTAGCTTTCAGGTCTGTTCGTCATCGCCTAGTTGGCTGGTTATAGATTCAAGGGGGTTATTTTATATCATGAAATCAATTCGTATTATGATTTTGGGAATTGGACTTCTTTTGTTAGGTATTTTTTGTGAGTTAAGGGCAATAAACATAATTATTGGAGATTTTTGGTCATATTACTTCCCAATAGGCGCTATTATCACGGGTACTATTTGCTTGATTCTAGGATTATGTGGTTTCTTTGATGAAAAATAGTTTTATTTTATTAATATTATTTTTCCCGATAATCCTCGGAACTATTGTATTTTGTCACGTATCTGCGGTAATATTCGTCACCGGATGACTGCTGTGTGCGTCCTTGTTCCAAACGGTTTTTGCCGGACATAATATGTCGGTAACTGTCATGGAAATCCCGCACGGAATCAATATTTTTTGTTTTTTCTTTATTGATTTTTATCCTTCTGAAACTGTACACATACATAATCACTACAAAAATAACAAGTAAAATGCCTACTTTAATGATTCCGCCCATTTTGCACATCCTTTCCTTATATTTCCTCTGAATCCAATAAAATCGTAAACGGTCCGTCATTCACAAGCGATATTTTCATATCTGCGCCAAATTCTCCGTGCTGTACGTTCGTAACCGATTCTTTACACTTGGTAATGATATATTCATAAAGTTCATTTGCCATATCCGGTTTTCCTGCACCGATAAAAGACGGACGGTTTCCATGCTTACAATCTGCATATAATGTAAATTGTGAAATAATTAACAATTCACCATGGACAGCGTCTATATTCAAATTCGTTTTTCCGGCGTCATCCTCAAAAATACGCAGATTTAAAAGTTTATGAACCATTTTCTCCGCCATTTCGCGGGTGTCGTTTTGACTGACGCCGACAAAAACAAGAAGCCCTTTGCCGATTTGTCCGATATCTTTGGCGTCAACCGTTACTTTCGCCTGTGTAACGCGCTGTATTAAAAATTTCATAGTACCCGCTGCTCTCCTGCTTTTATGCTGTCTTTTTCTGTCGTTTTTATGTCATTTTTTCTATTCTGTCTTTTTCATAGCTTCTTTGGAAATAACTTCCTGGGAAATGCTGTCGATAATGTCGGCATTATGATTCTGCGGCTTTCTCTTCTTTTTGACAGGAACATATTCCGTAAAGGTGTTATCCTGCGCAATCGAGCCTACCGTCAGATACGGCTGCGTTTCTACAGGCAGGTTTTTTCCCGCAAGTTTTTTATTGACAAGCGACTTAAAGCCCGCATACAGCACCGCAAAAATCGGTACGCCTACCACCATGCCGAGAATACCGAACACACCGCCGAAAATGGTGATGGAAAAAATAACCCAGAAACCGGATAAACCCGTGGAATCGCCTAAAATCTTCGGTCCTAACACATTCCCGTCAAACTGCTGGATTACAAAAATCAAAATAAGGAAATAGAGAGCCTGCAGCGGATTTATCATGAGAATCAATAACGTGCTGGGAACGCCGCCAATCCAAGGACCAAAAAAAGGAATCAAATTCGTGACGCCGATGATAACGCTTACTAAAATCGCATAAGGCGTACCGATGATATTCGTACAGAAAAAGCAGATAATCCCAATAATAATGGAATCCACGATTTTTCCGCTGATAAAACCGCTGAATGTCGTATGGGTAAAGCGGAAAGTCGAAATAATCTGATTTGCGGCGCCTGCATCAAAAAAAGCATACGCAATTTTTTTCGCCTGTCCGGCAAATGTCTCCTTACTGCCTAATATATAAATAGAAATAATAAAGCCGATAATCAAATTCCACATACCTTTCAAAAAGCCGATAACACTGGAGGAAAGGCTGATAAGCAGCTCATTTAGCCTTGGCACCACGCTGGTGTTTAAAAAGTCTTTCATTTTTTCCGAATACTTGTCAAACAGGTCCATCGCCAGTGCTTCCACATCCGGATTATTTTCCAACAGTCCTGTCGCCCAGCCCTGTAAATTTTCAACATAGATGGGGAATTGAAAGGCAATACTCTGTATGCTTCGTATTAATTCCGGGATAATCAGCGAGAAAAATTCATAAACAACGATGAAAACGACGCAGACGGTCAGCAAAATAGAAATCATGCGTATCCTTTTGCGGTTTTTCCCCTTTGTGGAAATTGAAAATTTATGACAAAGCGGTTTTATAATCCTGCTTTCTATCATATTTAGTATCGGCGTCATCAAATAAGCAAGAATCAAGCCGTCGATTATCGGCATGGAAATTGTAATAAAAGAATGAACCGCACGGTTCAAACTCTCGTTGTGGAACAGAATATAATAAAAAAGTATCCCGGCGATAATCGTTAAAACAGCCGTTAGTCCCCAATACAGATACTTTTTATTGAAACGAAATTTCATATGAATATCCACGCCTTTCCTACTTCATGATAATTTAAGTATAACATTTTTTTAACAATCTGTATTACTTTTCTGAAATATTTCTTAAAAAATGTGTAAAATTTGTGTCTTTCCTTGTATAATAAGTGCAGACTGTTATATCCGTCTCTGCAAAAACAGTTGATGGGAAAGGGATTTTTATGAAACTACAGCAGGTATTGAGTTTAACCAGAAAAGCGATAGACGATTATCAGATGATTGCGGATGGCGACAGCATTGCCGTCGGCATTTCCGGCGGTAAGGACAGCTTGACGCTGCTTTATGCGCTGCACGGTCTGAAACGCTTTTATCCCGCCAGATTTACGCTTCATGCAGTCACGGTTGACCTTGGCTTTCAAAACTTAAATCTGGAGGAAATCACAAAACTCTGCGCCTCTCTCGACGTTCCTTATCATATTGTAAAAACTGATATCGGCAGAATCATCTTTGAGGACAGAAAAGAAACCAACCCCTGCTCTCTTTGCGCCAAAATGCGTAAAGGCGCGCTCAACGACGCCATGAAAAAGCTGGGCTGTAATAAAATCGCTTACGCGCATCATAAGGACGACGTTGTGGAGACCATGATGCTATCTTTGATTTATGAGGGGCGTTTCCATACGTTCCGTCCCGTCACTTATTTAGACCGTATGGATTTAACCGTTATCAGACCGCTTATCTATATGAAAGAAGCGGACGTTATCGGTTTTGTCAATAGATACGAAGTTCCCGTCGTCAAAAGCCCCTGCCCTGCCGACGGACATACGAAGCGCGAATATGCAAAAACCGTACTGCGCCAAATCAATCAGGAGGCGCCCGGCGTAAAAGACAGGATGTTTACGGCGATTCAGGAACGGATTGAGGGCTGGCAGATATTTAAAACACCCCCGTTATAAAAATTTCCAGACCAATCGCAATCAAAATAGCGCCGCCAAAGACAGCCGCCTTGGTGGAAAATCTGGTTCCGAATTTTTTCCCGATGATAAGTCCCGCCATACAGATAACGAATGTGACAGCCGCGATAATAAGCGCGCATACAGCCGCCATCATGAAACCATATTCCGCTATTGCAAAGCCGACCGATAGAGCGTCTATGGAAGTGGCGACGCCCTGTAATAATAAAACCGCCATATTTAACTTACTCTTTTCTATCTTGTCACCGGTATTTTTAATGCCGTCCACTATCATTTTGCCGCCGATATATAACAGTAAAATCAGGGCTATCCATGGGATGAATTTTCTAAACGCCTGAAAATATTGGACAATCGTATGGACGCATATCCAGCCAATCATGGGCATTGCCGCCTGAAAAAAAGCAAATACCCCCGCCACGCCGCACATCTTTTGCTTTTTCATGTCCGGCTCATTTAACCCGTTCGCCAGCGATACCGAAAAAGCGTCCATCGCCAGTCCGACGCCAAGCAATATGCTGTTAAAGAAAAATAATAGGTTCCAGTCCATCTTTTGTTTCCTCCCTGCCTGCATGGGAATGTTTTGCATTCTCATGGTAACGGTTTATGTGCGGAGTGTCAAGGATTAACCGTATCATAAGTAAAATGATAACTGCCTGATGCAATCCTAAACTGCACCGCCGTTTTACTGCTTTCCATGAGTTCTACGCCTATCGCATTTTCTGCCGGCTGATTGCCCTCCAGATAAGCGCCGCCATCATCTAATATCGGAAGTGTCAATACTGCTGTCGTATTGGCAGGAATGATAATGTCAAAAACATATCCGGCCGCCTGTTTTTCCCATGATACCTGAATCTGCCCATATACGCTTTCATAACTTCCCCTGGCATAGGTAAGCGCGTCACTTACCCTTGGTTCCAACAGGATATGATGATATCCGGGTTCCAGTTCGTCACTTTTTATGCCAAGAACATCCGTATAAAGCCAGCTTGCCGCCGTACCAAAAGCATAATGGTTCAACGAGCCGTTAATATAAACGAGTCCGTTTTCTCTTTCCGAATAAGTAAACAGGCTTTCGTAGGTCGTGGTAGCGCCTTTTGATGCAGGATACAAAAGCGAAGGATATTCTTTTTGCAGCAAATATTGATAGGCTGTCTGCGTCAATCCGTTTTCACTAAGGGCAGGGAGCAGATACCCGATACCGGAATAACCGGTATTCATATGATGACCGCTATACTGCGCCAGTAAATCCAATCTGGCGGCGGCATCCTCTTTTTCCTTTTCAGAAAACAAATCAAAACTAAGCCCAAGCGCATACGAAGTCTGCGTATCACAGACCGTAATACCCTCTTCCTGCACAAAGGCATCCTGCCATGCCTCTTTGTAATCTTCATAAATCTGCCTGTAATATGCCGCATCCTCCGGTTTACCCAGAATGTCCGCCATTCGGGAAAGCAAATCGGCGCTGTGGGCGCACCACGCCGTATCGGATACTTCCGTTGGTGTATCCTCAAAGGAAAGGTGGTCTCCGTACCCTCCTCTATATCGGATATAGCCATCACTGGTTTCTGTTAAATAATTCACCCATTTACGCAAAGCATCATAATTTTCTTCTAAAATCCTCTTATCTCCATACTGCGTATAGAGATTCCACGTAATCGCCATGGCAGCGTCGCCCCAACAGTTATTGCCGGAACTGCCGCCAACGCCATCCCATCCGGTAAAGAAATTCCTGGGCGTCATATCCGGAAAAGCGCCGTCCTCGGTCTGCAAAAGTATCAGCTCATGTAAATATTTTCTGTAAAAATTGTAAGTATCCATATGATAAGACGCCGTCAGGGAAAAAATCTGCGCATCTCCTGCCCATCCATGGCGTTCATCACGTTGCGGACAATCGGTCGGATTATCCATGAAATTGCTTCTCTGGCTCCATACGGTATTTTCATAATATCGATTTAACAGCGTATCGGAACTTTCAAAAGCGCCGGTCCGTTCCAAATCCGAAGACAGCACGATACCTTTGACATCTTCCGGCGCAAGCGGTTTATCAAGTCCTGTAATCTGTAAATACTGAAAGCCATGATAAGTATAGGCAGGCTCAAAACTTTCTCCCTCCGTGCTGCCTTTCAATACATAATAATCAGTCGCCTCCGCCGTCAATAAATTTTCTGTCCATATCGTTCCTGCCGCATCATCACAATTTTCCAAATCTTCGGTATTTAACGTCTCTCCATAGCGCAGCGTCACAACCTGTCCTCTCTCGCCTGTCACGTTAATCCTGCAAGTTCCGGCAAAATTTTGTCCAAAATCATATACATATACATTCTCAAGCGGTTCTGTTACTGACACCGGTGTCAGTTCCTGTATGCAGCGAATAGGTTCATTTTCTTTTCCCACAAGCGGCAAATCATAATATGCAGCCTCTATCCCATCCGTTTCGGCCGCTTCCCAGTTATGATGGGCAAATCCCGCTTCGCCAAAACCGTCCTCTTCCATAGTTGCGTCATAAAATTCTCCCTGATAAATATCGTCCTCACGGATGGCGCCGTTGGCGCTGCAGTAAAATTCCTCGTCCGTTGTTATCGCTTCCACCGTGCCGTCCGTATAATGGATTTCCAACAGGCCAAGGAGTGCGTTTTTATCGCCCCATCTTTTAAAAATTTCCGGATAGCCTACCGCCCTGTCATACCAGCCATGCAGTAAAATAATCCCTAATGCATTATTTTCCCCCTGATGCAGTAAATCCGTAACGTCATATGTCATATAAGCCAGTTCTTGATTGTAAACAATTTTTCCCGGTGCAAAATAATCATCTGAAACAGCCTGTCCGTTACAGAGCAGGGAAAAACTTCCCAAAGCGGTCATATAAATCCTGGCGTCCGCAATTTCTTTATCCTGTAATAAAAATTCACGATAAAAAAGCGGTGCCGGGTTTTCATGATATTTCGTCAATACCATGCCGCTCCCAATCTTAAGCCTGCCGTTTTCCACCCTCACATAATACGGGCTGAAAATATTCTCTTTTCCTGCAAAATCCTCCTGATATAAAATCTTTCCTAAACCATCCCGCACAAGCAGATTATCCAGATAAGCATACGAGGTTCCTCTGGCCATATAATAACCTATGGCAGCCACGGGCGTGCTTTCTATTATCGTTTCCCCCGCTTTACGGCCATTAACAGTAACGGATAGCATTTCATGGTCAACCTGTAACTCCACCTCATATAAATCACTGCCATCGATACGGCAATCCGTAATATCTATCTCTTCTATAGCATCATCCACATTCAAACGCCCGCCGCTCATTTTCTGCAAGGAAAAAAATGCCTGCTCCCCGTTACTGCTAAGTTGGCATAAATACATATCTCCATACTTGCCCTTTTCGGCGCCAAAAATAAAATTGGCGGTAGTATTTGGAACTTCCATGTCGAAATGAATCGTATAAATAAAATCGCTGTCTGTATAGTCTTTCGTTTCTGCATCATCCGGAGCGGATATCCATTTTGCCCCCTGCATTCCCTCGCCCATAAGCCCTGTTTCAAAAAAAGCTTCCTCTGTGGAAGTAACAGGGATATCCTCCTGATTCCATACCGTTACCTGCCAATAGTATCTGCTTTTTGGCTCCAGCGCTTTCCCGGCATAAGGAATCCCTACCGATTTGGACGCTTCTATTTTACCGCTATCCCATACATATTCTTCTTTTTCTAATTTTTCCAAAGAATCCGCTACCATGACACGATAGGCGCTTTGGGAAAGCCCCCGCGCCTCTCCGCTCATCCGCCAGCCAAAAACCGGCGTCTCTTCATCAATGCCAATCGGATTTTCCAAATAACATGTCCTGAGATGCAAAATAGAAATGTCCTTTTCCTGTTCCTTTTCTTCCCTTGCCGATTCTTGGGCATCCTCTTTGCCAAAGCCATTGCGCCAAATGAAAACACCTGTGGCAGATAGCAGGAGTGCCAGCAGGATGCTGATGATGGGAAGATATTTTTTTGTTTTTCCGTTCAAATATCTGTCAAAATACATTGAATGTATCCTTTCTTTTAAAAAGCAGGGATTCTTGGGAATCTCTGCTTTTATAAATATTATTTTCGGTTATTCAATCCTAAATTCCTCTGCTTCCTCTTCTGTAAGAGGTCTGCCCAGCATCTTAAATCTTTCTATCATCTCTTTCCATCTATAACGCTTGCCATCCGGTTCACCCGTTAGTCTGCTATCCTTTGCATAATAGGAAATATCATGCGTAATATCTATTGGTTTTTGTTGCATTGCCAACATAATTATCACCTCTACTTTCTCATATATTTATCCAACAATATCTGCGCAGCGTTTTCAAAAATAACCATTCTTCTTGGCGTAATTTCCACTGCATTCAATTTATCCATATAGTATTCTACTAAATCACTTTTAGAAGTAAATGCTACTACACCATCACATCCTACGTCAAGACTTATATGACATCACCTTATCATCTAAATTATGTAGATTACGGATATATTTCATATCCACCTTGTACAATTTAAAGTCTTTCTACATATTTCTCCTTGTAAAAAATGGCTATGCGTTTCTACATAGCCATTTGTGTAGTAACTCCATTAGAGTTGCTAACGCTTTTAGCAGTCCACTTTGCGGTAGGACTCACCACTAATAGTATAATATCATATTCTTGGATTTAGTCAATGAATTTATTTTTCAGTATTTTCTTTTCCGAAATTCCTCTTCTGTAAGAGGTCTGCCCAGCATCTTAAATCTTTCACTCCCGCTTAGCACAATTTATCAACTATCCTTCCCACACTGCTAAAACCATTTACTTTACCTGATAAAGTGTGTCCACATACGTTCCTCATACTCAGAAAGTTTAATCCCTTCTTTCTTTCCGCTTTCCATATTTTTAAGCTGCCATGCCATATTCTGTCCAAGTATACGCATAGTCTGCAAACCCTCTTCATCCATTTTGACATCTTCCGGCGTGAAGCCATGTACCTGATTCCAATATTGCGAACCTACAACCTGCATATTAGAAATAGTAAAATACATATTCAGGCTTTGGAATGCCATCGACGCTCCGCCCCTTCTGCATGAAACAACTGCTGCGCCGAGCTTGCCCTTCCACTCGAAAAGAGAACTTTGGAAAAGCCTGTCAAGAAAACATTTAATCTGACCGCTGGGGCCTCCATAATACACAGGAGAGCCAATAATCAGTCCTTGAAATTCGTCCATGCGTTTATGTATTTCGTTTACCTGGTCGTTAAACACACACATACCTGCATTTCCACATTTGCCGCATCCAATACAGCCGGAAATAGGTTTTGTGCCAATCCAAATCAGTTCTGTCTCTACTCCATGGGAATGCAGACTGTTCGCTGCTTCCTTTAATGCAGTATAAGTACATCCATATTCATGTGGGCTGCCATTCAACAATAATACTTTCATATTCATTCTCCTTTTGCTATTTTATATTTGATGATTTCAAACCCATTATACGAAGTATAATGATGAATGTATAATACTATCTATCAATAAATCCATAGATAAAATCTATTGAATTATCATATGTGCCATTTCTTTTACCGTAAATCCGCCAATACCTTTTTTGCTCGTTTAAGCAGAAACAATATTATGGGCAGCGCCAAAAGTTCCGCAAAGACATACGCATACCATACTCTTTCAATATGCCCTGTCTGCGCCAACAATGCCGCACATGGCAGTAGAAAAACAACCTGTCTTACCAATGTCAATATCATACTGGAGAGCGCCCTCCCAAGCGCCTGAAAAAAATGTGAAACCAAAATACCGGATACAGAAATAAAATAACTGAATGAAAGGATTCTAATAGCTGGAACTCCAATAAAAAGCATTTCCTCAGATGCGTTAAACAACAAGAGGATTTGTTTAGCTATAAGCTCTAATATAAAAAATGATACCGAAAAAATTATAATAGCATCGACCAATGCAAGGTACAATGTACGAAATATTCTCTGTCGGTTCTTTGCTCCATAATTATAGGCAGCAATCGGAATCATTCCCAAACACACTCCATGAACGCCAATCAGGGAAAGATTCTGAATCCGGCTGCATATGCCAGCCACCGCAACAGCAGTAGACGAAAATGAAACCAGTATTGTATTCATTAAAATACCTGCCGCACAAGTAAGCCCCTGCATAAATGCCGTTGGAGTACCAACGCGCAGAATGCCCGCCAAGCAATGGATATTCGGACGGAATGTAAACCGTATTGGAATTTCTTTGTTATAACAAAGATTCAAGAAAAGTGCAATAAGCGCTCCACAGGTTTTTCCAATCATAGTAGCAATCGCCGCGCCAGCCGTACCCATAGCAGGCAGCCCAAACCAGCCAAAGATAAATACAGGGTCAAGAAGCAGATTAATAAAAGAGGCGCCGCCCAGAGATATAAGGAACAATGAGGAATGACCGGCTGCAATCAGACAGCGGTCAAAAACCCATTGCATCATGCTCACTAAAGAAAAAATCATGCAGATAGAAAGATAACTGATTCCATAGGCAGCAATTTTCTCATTCCCTCCAGACTGCCAAAAGAAAAACGATTTAACTGCTGTCATCCCAATTACTGCAAGAATCACCCATGCGCAGAACGCAAGGGAAAGTCCTGCTGAAACTGTTTTTTGTACTGTATCTTTATCCTTTTCTCCAAGTGCTTTCGACACAGCGGCATTCAGTCCTAAGGCAATACCGCTTCCAAGGGCATCCATTAAAAGCTGCATTGGTGCGGCAAGGGAGACAGCCGTAAGCGCTTCTTCACCAATTTGTGCAATAAACATACTATCCACGGTATTATAAAGTGTACTAAACAATAAAGAGAGCATAAGCGGCACAGAATTTACCAAAAGCAGACGTTGGATAGGTGCAGTTTCCATACGGTTTTCAGTCTCCATTAGTTTTATCTCCTCCTTTGGAATAACTTGACTTTTTTTAAAATATATCATAGGATATATCTATCATATCATTACAGATATTTATCCGTTTTTCTTAAATTATATTAGTATTTTTGCTTGTTATCCAATACATATTATGAATATATTAATAGATAAAACCTATAGGTCAACAGGAGAATATTATGGAACTGACACAATTAATGCAATTTAAAGCCATAGCAGAATGTGAATCAATGACACAAGCCGCAGAAAAAATACATATTTCCCAACCGACATTAAGCGCCATGCTGAAACGATTGGAACATGAACTAAATATGCCGCTTTTTGACCGCAACAAGAATAAATTAATATTAAATGATGCCGGGAACATATTGCTGAAACATACAAATTTAATTCTTACACAGCTTGATTTGGCAAAATCGGAGCTTCATGACTATGCTAAAAGAGATTCTACTATAAAAGTTGGATTTTGCGACCCCGGTCCCATGTGGTATTTCACCCCAAGATATTCTTATACAAAACATGAAAAAGAAATGGACTCCACGCTATACGATGATATTGAAAATGAGGCAGCATATTTGTTAAACGCCAAAGAAGATGTTCTGATTTCTTTTCGTCATATAGACCATCCTGATATTATCAGCAGACCACTTATACATGAACATTTTATGTTATCGGTAACAAAAGACAGCCCACTGGCAAAACTTCATAAAGTATCTATCAAAGATTTAAGACCTGCTTCCATCCTGATTCTTGATGTTGGTGGTTCGTTTTTTCGCAGCCAGGCTGCATTTTGGAAAGAATTAGAACCAGATATAACACTGGAACTATGCGATAATGTTTTTATATATAACCAGCTTGTGCGAAATAGTAATATTATTACAACCTCTACGAGAATAACCCAACACTATCGGTTGGGTAATAATGACCGCATTTTCATACCTGTTATTGATTCTGAATTATCAGTTGACTACCACATTTCTTATTTGAAAAACAATAAGCAACGTGTCAACTTTTTTATAGAATGGATAATACAGTGCTGTGAGGAAATTGAAAACCTGTAATATAGCATCAAATCAACATAAAAATTTTTTTCATTGAATGAAATTTCCAAAATCCAACTGCACTAATTTCTTTCCATTGGGTAATGGTTGTTCTATCTGTGTTATCAGCTTATATCCGCTGCTTTTCAAAGTCTGAATCAACAAATCTTCATCCATTTGGTGATGCACTTTATTGAGGTTATCGAATACATGAATATAGGGCGAGTCGGATACCCAGCTATTATCTGTATTTATCTGGATAATACATGAAACATATTGAGGCTGCACTTGTTCCACTGCTTTTTGGAAACAATCATATCCAATATATTCAATCAACAAATTAGCGATTAGCAATTCTGCTTTTGGAAGCTTATTTGTTTCTTCCATCAGATTCAGCTGTATACATTCCAATATATCCGCCATATCCGCATATCTTTCTTTCACTGCTTTTAAATATTCCGCATTAATATCAATACCGTATACTTTTTGATATTTTTTTCTGTCAATATGCTCCAAACCATTGCCCCCGGCAATGCCCAAAATCATAACGGAACTTACAGCATAAGCATCCAACTGGCTTTTCATCATTTGATTCATGTTTTGTAACTGCATGACAGAAGCTAATTGCATATGATTTTCATAATCAGATAATGATATTTCTTCCCAAGGGTTCAGCATGGTATTTCTCTTTTCAGTCGTACCTTAATCAGGTAATTGCGAAACGCCTATGATAATGTTGGGCTTCGGGTAAAATATACAAATCCATAAGTGGGTACTGTGAGACCGTCGGCATTTAGATGCCGTTTTGTGGCATCTTACATGCCGCTACGGTTGAACTGTAGCGAAAGCGCGCCCGCGTTGGATTGTATTTTTACCCATAAACAATCTTTTCCCGGCGTTTCACAATTACCTGATACCTTAATTGTTCTTATTTAATAGTATACCTGACTACTCAAAATAAATCAATTTCTCCCTCCCCGATTTTGTGGTATAATAAACTACGAAAGGAAACCACGCCATGAACGATAAAAACAACACCAACTACCACGACCAGCAGAATATTCATAACGTAGAAAAGATGCGCGCCGTTACGGAGACGCTTCCGCGCTTCTGTAAGCAGTTTTTCCGCGGCATCACGGAATACACCTCGTCGCGCACAAGGCTTGCTTACGCCTATGATTTGCGCGTTTTTTTTGAATATCTGCATGATAAAAACCCCTACTGCGCTAAGATGGAGATAACGGAGTTTCCACTATCCATATTAGATAAACTGACCAGGGAAGATATCGAAGAATATGTGGAATATCTATCCTATTATGAAAAAGACGGCAAGCAGTATACCAACGACGAACGGGGTAAAAAACGCAAGCTCGCGTCGCTTAGAAGCTTTTATTCCTACTTTTTTGAAGCGGAACTGATTGAAAAAAACCCCGCCGCGCTCGTACCGCTGCCCAAACTGCATGAAAAAGAGATTGTCCGTCTGGATGCCGACGAAGTAGCGATTTTATTAGACCAGGTCGAAGACGGTGCGGAACTTACCAAATCGCAGAAACGCTATCATCAGGTGACAAAGACAAGAGACGTCGCCCTGCTGACCCTTTTGCTTGGCACAGGTATCCGTGTATCGGAATGCGTCGGTCTGGATATAGAAGACGTGGATTTTAAAAATAATGGCATTAAGATACGCCGTAAAGGCGGTTATGAGGCGGTTATCTATTTCGGTGAGGAAGTGGAGGAAGCCTTGCAGGACTATCTGGAAGAAAGGCAGCATATTATCCCCCAGACAGGGCATGAACACGCGCTTTTTTTATCCATGCAGAACCGCCGTATCTGTGTGCGTTCCGTGGAAAATATGGTAAAAAAATACTCTTCCACCGTAACCGGCTTAAAAAAAATTACGCCGCATAAGCTGCGCAGCACCTACGGCACTTCCCTCTACCGGGAAACCGGCGATATCTATCTGGTGGCGGACGTATTAGGGCATAAAGACGTCAACACGACCAAGAAACACTACGCCGCCTTAGAGGACGACAGACGCCGCTACGCCGCAGACAAGGTAAGGCTGCGTGAAAAAAATACCGGACGCAACGAGTCAAGGGAGACGCCCTGACTCGTTATCTCCGAAAATCCTTACCGTAAGACCATTTTCAAAGCCCTCAAGCGCGGCTGTTAATTCCTGCTTATTAAGATAAGAAAGAACCGGACTATCCGTTGTTATCTGAGGGTGGAAGAACTCTCCGACACGCCGGTTTATGATGTTGATTTCACATACATTGCCTTCATAATCCGTTCCATATAAAGTATATTCCGCCCGCAGTTGTGTACTTCCATCACCCATCCGGGTCTGCACATCTTTTGCACCCGGAAGTATCGTACCCTTAAAATACTCGTTATCACAATAACCTGTAAAATAAATCACATTTTCCTTATCATCAGTCCGCTCTTCAAGCGTTTCACTGCCCGTAATAAATACCTGAATAGTAAGAATTTCCCGTTTTCCTTTCAGAAAATTTAACATCGTCACCATGGCGCTGTCTTTTAACTCTTCCGAAAATCCATGCTCTGCATTTCTTACAAGCTTTAACCGACATTGCCCGTTTTTATAATGATGAGCCATTTTGACAGAATATGAATAATTTACTGTCGTATCCTGCATTCCATGAATCAACAAGACATTGCCCTCGTATTGCGCAAGTTCAAGAAAAGGGTCCATACCGACTACGGCTTCATGAAATTGTTTTCCGATTATCATATGATTAGGACATACTATTTTCTCCGGCACATTTGCGATATCATAACTTGCGCCGCCCAAGCGCCCTTTTCTTGCATCATTCGGAATACAAAGCGCAGGACATACCATAATAAGGTTTTTCACATCATCCCGGAGCCTTGCCGCTGTCAGTCCGCTTACAAATCCGCCTTGGCTGGTTCCCATTAGCGTAATATTGCTATTATCAATAAATGGCTGCTTTTTCACATAGGATAAAACCGTCATCAAATCATCGCATTCTGTCAGGACATTCATGTCAACCGTATCGCCCGAACTTCTGCCCTCGCCGTTACGGCTGCCGCCGCAAAAGTCAAAACAATACGCTGCGTATCCATGTCTTGCAAAAAAATCACAGTAATCATCATTTTCGGAACAATTTGACCCAAATCCATGACAAAGAATGATGGCAGGCATGGAAGAATTTTCTTTATCGGCAGCGCTGTTTAAAATATACTCTTTCACATATATCTGTAAATTGTTTTTTGGTAAAAATTGCTCCCTAATTATAATATCTGACATTGCGTACCTCCTTACACAGACCATAACAGACCATATTTGCCGCTCGCCGAATGGGTATACTCATTCTTCTTGCTAACACTCATTATATCATAAAAATTGTATTGTCAACTTATTTATATACTATCTTTCGGCTCTAGCGGAATCGTATCATAATAATCCAGATACATATAGCTGCCGTATACGCCGCAGTGTCCGGCAAGCCGCCATGGCATCCGCCACTCTATGCCGCTTTCAAACTGATAGATTTTCTCCATCGCGCCGCCCTGTCTGGGAATCCGCTGTAAGCTGATTTCCAGTATCAGATTATCTTCTTCGTCAAAACCAAGATGCCTGTTTACTGCCAGATAAATATACTCCGCATCATAAGTCAGCAGACAAATCTGCATCCAGTCCTCTTCCGACTGTTTTAAAATCGTTTCAGACTGCTTCGTTTCAAAATTCACATATATAATATCGCCGCTTACGCCATCGACATAATATAACCCATCTTCCGTTATCAGTTCGTACCCGTCATAAATATCGCACAAATATTCATATGTGCCATCCTCATGCTCCAAATAAGCCGTCCTGCGCAGTTCGTCCTTATAACGGCTTACGACAAAACTTCCATGCAGCAGCTTTTTACAGTCTGCAGTATCCGCAATCGGCTGATACAGGTTTGCCTCCTCTTCCATCAGCGCATCAGACTCCTCCGTATTAGATGCGTTTATTCTCCTGCTAAACCAGTCCGTATAAACATTATTTTCTTGATATAAAAAGCCGTCCGCATCCTCGTCAAGCATACTGCCGATTTTTCCATCGGGCAATAAAGCAAATCCCATTCTGCGGCCGAATCCCTCCGCCACATACAGCTTATCTTCATAGACGGATATCTTGTGCAAGTATTCCAAATGATAGTCATATGCCGCCAGCGCGTCCTCCACTTCGAGAGTTTTCAGATTCATCCTGTATATGGTCGCCGCTTCCGTATCTGTTTCCTCTTCCACGCCCGCCCCCTGTGCCTCGTCTATGTTCTCCTCTTTTATTTCTGTTTCCTTTTTCCGTCCGGTAAAATACAGATAATGCTGATAGATTTCCATCCCCCGGTTTGCCATATAATCATTTTTAAAAATAAGACGCTCCTCGCCCGTATCGTCTTTTACCCGGTAAATGCCGTTCTCCCTGGCGATATAGACGTCGTTTTCATAGACGCGGATATTCGCGTTATATTCATGATTATAGTCAAACTCTGCATCCGCGTCCTGCCCTGCCTTATTCTGTCCTGCGCCATCCTTTCCTGTCTCACCCTGTTTTTCCTCATCTTGCGGCGTTTTGCCCGGGATATCTTCTTTTCCAGTGTTTTCGCCAAGCGCAGCTGCCTCTGCGCTTTCACCATTCTCTGCATCAGTCTGCTTCCTCTCGTTGCGACCATTCGTCGCAGCCGTCCGTCCTGTATTTTCCCGTTCCGCTCTATCCGCAGACTCCCATTCCTCACGATAGCCGCAGGAAACAACGACGCTCATCATCAGAATAAGCGTTCCTGCCGTTATCATGCCGACCGCGCCTTTTTTCCTTTTTCTTTTGTCAAATATATAGTCAATGCGGCTTTTCATCCGCTTTGTATCCTCCGTAAAGCCCGTGGAAAACAGCGGTGTCTTTTTCCCGTTTCCCGCCACGGAAAGTATTGTCCGCGCATATGTCTCTTTTTCTTTATCATCACATTTTTGTAAAACAATCTCGTCGCATGCCAGTTCCACGTCATAGAAAAACTGTTTTTTCATCAAAAATACCATTGGATTGAACCAGTTCATGCACCAGACTATCGTCATAAAAAATTTTAATAACAAATCTTTTTTTCGGTAATGACAAAGCTCATGCGCCATGACAAACTCGAGTTCCGCTTCATTCCACTGTTTTTCCAAAACGGGAATCACCAGTCGGGGGTGGAAAATCCCAATCAGCATAGGGCTTGCAATGTCATCACTCTGCCGGAGCGGAACGTATGCCTCTTTCATAATTCTTCGCTGTGCCGCCAACATTCGTTCTTTTAACCGTTCATCTTTTAACGGGCGTATGGTTTTTCTGCATTGATGATGAAAAAACAGATAACCTGTCAGAACATACAATAAACAGACGCCCGCACCGGCAAGATAGACGATCAGCATAATACCGGCTATATCCATCCGCCGCCTATCTGCGCTTAGGTCTGCCCTATCCGCCTGTTGCCCGCCTGTAACCGTGTCTGTATCCACCGCGTTTAACCGTTGTCCGTTTTCGTCCATATCGGACATGGGCTGCCGCTGTTCATTCCCGTCTGTATCCGCATTCATGCCCGCTTTATCTGTCTGTTGCCATTCTGCGCCCACTCCGGCGTCCGCCCTATCCGTATATTGTGCATCCGCGCCGATATCGCCATCCGCCGCCGCGTTTTGTTGTACATCCGCTATATTCACCGTAGCCGCTCCCGCCGCGTTTGTCAGATTTTCTTCTACCGCCTCTGTCTCCAGGTCCGGTCTCTCAAACAGCCGAATCTCCAGAAAGGACAGGGGAAAATTATAGGGAATCGCAAGCCTGACTGCTAAAAGCAGCCAAACTATTTTCATCCAGACCGCGCCGTATCGTTTCCGTAGTTTATCCGCGCACAGAAACAGAATGGATATCACGACGGCCGCGCCGATATTGATTTCCAAAATGTTAAAAAAGACTTCCCGCATATGCTGCCCGCCTTTCTATCAGCCTTGCTGTTCCTTTTTCTTTTCGCTGATATAATCTTCCAGTTCCTGAAGCTGTTCTTCGTTTAATTGATTCCCGTCGTATAAAGCCGCCAGAAAATTTTTAGCGGAATTTTGATACAGACGCTGCAAAATGTTTTTGCTTTCGCTCTGCATATAACTGTCCTTATCGATTAACGCCTGGTACACATTGTTTTTCCCCGCCTTTTTTACCTCTAAAAAGCCTTTTTCCTGCAATCTGGATAAAAAGGAAAGTATCGTTGTCGGCGAAAGTTTCTTCTTACCATCCATCTGTTCTTCAATTTCAAAGCGCGTTACCGCCCTGTCAAGTTCCCAAATAATCATCATAATTTCCAATTCCGAATCCGGCAGCCTTTTCATTCTCAACCATACCTTTCTTTCCATTTATGACATTGATATGTCAAAGCGCAAACAACGTCAATACCATATGCACAAGACAAACACGTTATATAAATATTCGGCAAATGTAGAACATATTTTTATTCTACATTTGCCGAATATGTTTGTCAAGTAATATATTATTGATATACCTCAATAATAACCTTATCAGCGATAAACTCTTCCCCCTCAAAATATCCTTCCGCTTCTAAATCGCTGCCCTCTGTGATATCAGAAAATGCGGCTTCTTTTTTCTCAATACCGGCTCCGCCGCCCTGAATCGTCCAATGCTCATATACCGTCGAATCCGTGCAATGAACCGTTGTCAACAGTTCATTCGGACCGCCCTCGCCCGGCATCACAAGAATCATGCCGTTTTCATCTACTATCACCCGGCTTAAGACAAAACTGTCCTGCGAAATACTCTTTACTTTCCCGCCAATGTTTTCTATCGTATCATTTCTGCCATTATTTTCGTTACTCTCCGTTATTGCCTTATCATAACCGGCGGCAGTATCATCATCTATGCTGTCAGTCACATCATCTGCATTTGCACTCTCCAACACATCTTGCTGTGTTACATCATGCTGTCTTTCATCACTTTGATTTTGTACTGTGCTATCCATTTCTCTGCTTTCCTCTACAGGAATGATAACACCCTCTTTTTCAATATCGATATCCTTATCCGTTTTCCTTGCGCTGCCGCACCCCGTTACCGCCAGCATAATTACCATCATTCCTGCCGTTACACAATTTCTCTTCTTTTGCATTTTTAAATCCTCTCTTGTAAAAATTTTATTTTCACATATTATAGCAAGCCACTCTCTATTTTATCTCTAAAAAATCACGGCATAAAAATATTCGGCAAACACAGCTTTCGTTCTGTATTTGCCGAATGTATTTCTCAAACGCTTTTCTTAAAATTCAATTTTCTTATTTTTTCATGAGGTCCGCACCGCTGTGCCATGCCTGCCCGACTCTTTCCCCAACTGCATAATATCCATTCTGCATCTGGTCAAAGACAAAAGCCTGCAGTTGTCCCGCATCAATTTTTCCTGCATCATCCAGGACTTTTTCATCTGCAATCACATTGATAATTTTTCCAAGAACCCGTAAACCGTAAGGTTGTGTCTGCATCTCTATAACTTCGCATTCTAACGTAAGCGGATATTCTGTAATAACCGGTGCATCGACATGTTCGCTTTTTACGGCGTGAAGCCCTGTGCGTTCAAATTTATCCGCCATTTTATTAGCTGTCGCTATTCCAAGGAAATCAGATTCCTTCAAGGTATCCGTTCCCGGTACGGCAAGGGTAAATGCTTTTCTTTTTTTAATATTGGCAACCGTCTTATGCTCTGCTTCCAAATTCAGTGCCACCATATCTTCAGCGCAGATTCCGCCCCACGCCATCATCATTACGTCAACACTGTTATCCTCGTTATAGCTGCCAATCATATAAGTCGGCATTGGAAATAAATACGGCTTTACTCCTAAATTCTTTGTCATTGCATATCACTCCTTTTCTTATTCATAAAATTGACTTCTTTTACTTCTCATATTATAATCATATCAAGAATTATCCTAAAAACAAGTACTGACATTTAAGTGCGATACTTACAATCAGTTTATATACTTACCTAAAGGAGAGTGTTATACGAGCATGGACTGTATTAAAAATGCAAATCTTGAAGAGACCGGATTCAGCTATACAATGTCACTCATACAAGGGAAATACAAAATGTTTATCCTATATGCGTTAATGGATTTTAAGGTTGTACGCTTCAATGAATTACAGAAATATATCAAAACCATTTCTTACAAGACGTTGAGTTTGACCTTAAAGGAATTAGAGGCAGATGGACTTGTTCATCGTGAAGAATATCCACAAATCCCGCCCAAAGTAGAATACAGTTTAACCGAAAAAGGAAAATCGCTGATTCCCATACTCGACCAGATGTGCGTATGGGGCGAAAATCACAGAAATTAATAATATAACGGGATAGGATTCATAAAAGAAAATCCTATCCCGTCCATTATACCTTATGACTTTTGCCCTTTCGCTTCAAAATCTTCAATATACTGGATTAAAAGCTTTACGGTGCCATCCTCGCCCAGAATACCGCTGTTAATGGACAAATCGTAGCTGTCGGAGCGTCCCCATTTTTTAGAAGAATAATAATTATAGTAACTCTGGCGCTGTTTATCTTTCTTAATCATCATATCGCGGGCTTTCTGCTCCGTCGTGATATCGTCGTATTTCTCCATGATATACTTAATCTTGCTCTTTTCGTCCGCATGGATAAAGATATGCAGACAGTTCTGATACTCGCTCAACGCATAATCCGCGCATCTGCCGACGATAACGCAGGGACCTTCGCTGGCGATTTTCTTAATCGTATCAAACTGCGCCAGAAAAACCTTATGGCTGATAGGCATATCCACAAAAGAGGATGAATTATAGCCGAAAGAATACGTATCCATAACCAGATTATAAAGGAATGAATTGGTCGGCCGCTCGTCATGCGTGTGCATCATCTCCTCGCAGAATCCGCTCTCCTTTGCCGCCCTTGTCAGTAATTCTTTATCATAATATTTGATGCCGAAATGCGCCGCTAATTTTTCCCCGATTTCACGGCCGCCGGAACCAAACTGTCTGCCGATTGTAATAATAGTATTCATATGCTGTTCCCTTCCTTTCCATATATAATTATCCGTTGACAATTATCAAGTTATGATTTTATTATAGCGGTTTTATGCACAAAAAGCAACCTGAAACGCAATCACAAAAAAAAACGCAGACGAACGTTTCATGTCCAATCTGCGTTTCTTCTTATTATTATCATACAGTCAGAATCCTGTGGTTATACTTTTATTTCTCTTTCCCCCACAATACCTTACCGCCGTCAATCAAAAGAATAACGGCAAGGATTACGATAGGAACGATAATAACGTTCTGCAGTACGTTTGTAAACGTTGCCGCGCCGTCTAAGCCGCCCGCTAATAAAGCAGACATATTGTTCTTAAACGAGAACACTAAAGATACAAGCGTTGCGCATGACATAAAGATAATCGGGATATATAACATCTTGTTGTTCTTTCCGATTTTCTTTAAGTAGGTGCCGATAGCAAGGAATGCCGGTACCGCTACGAGCTGGTTACATGCGCCAAACAGCGGCCATACTTTTGCATATCCTGCAAGGCAGAGTGCGAAACCGCATACCGCCGTAATAATGGTAGCTACATACATATTCTCCAGTTTTAACTTCTTGCCGACACTCGTTCCTGCAAACAATTCCTGGAACATGAAACGTCCAAGTCTTGTAGCGGTATCCAGAGATGTCAGACAGAAACAGGATACTGCAAGAGCGATAATCGTATAAGTTGCAGAAACCGCTCCCTCACCAAATCCGAGTGTTCCAAAGAATCCTGAAATAGCCGTTGCAAATACAACTGTCGGTGAACCGTAGCCCGCTGCGGCAAACTGTCCGTCCGTTGTCAGTGTAGCAACAGCAATTAAGGAAATAACTGCAAGCACACACTCGATTAACATGGAGCCGTAACCTACTAATAACGCGTCTTTTTCATTGTCAAGCTGTTTGGACGTCGTACCGGAACCAATCAGGGAATGGAAACCGGAAATTGCGCCGCAGGCAATGGTGATAAACAATGTCGGGAACAGATAGCTGTTGCCTACTTTGAAATTCACAAACGCCGGAATCTCAAGCGCAGGATGCGCGCCAAAAATACCGATAATCGCTGCAATAATCATAAAGTAAAGTAAGAAAGAGCTTAAATAATCTCTCGGCTGTAACAAAATCCATACAGGCGTTACGGATGCAATCATAATATAAATGAATACGAATGCAATCCAGAAAGACTTAGGCAGTTCAATCGGGAAAGCAAGACCGATTGCAACACATGCCGCTAACAAAATAACACCGACAACGGATGCCACAACCATCGGCGCATTCTTTCTATATACGGCAAAACCGAAACCGATTGCCAGTACGATAAAGAGCATGGACGCCGTTGCAACAGAGCCGTTCGCTGCGCTTCCCGTAAAGGAGTTTGCTACGATATCCGCAAATGCCGCGATAACCAGTAACAGTACCAGCCATGCAAATACGGTAAAGAGAACTCTGCTCTTACGTCCGATATTTTCCTCGATAACCTCGCCGAGAGATTTACCCTCATGACGGATGGATACGAAGATGGAACCGAAATCCTGTACAGCTCCAAAGAAAATACCGCCGATTACAATCCATAAGAAACACGGAACCCATCCGAAAAACGCTGCCTGAATAGGACCGTTGATAGGGCCTGCTCCGGCGATGGATGAGAAGTGATGTCCCATCAACACTGGTGTCTTGGCAGGACAGTAATCAACACCGTCTTCCAATTCGTGTGCCGGTGTTTTACGGTTGGGGTCGATTCCCCATGTCTTAGCTAAGTATCTGCCGTATGTCAGATAAGCTGCAACGAAGATAACAATAGCTAATAAGATTAATACTACTGAATTCACACTAATCCCTCCTAAAATTTAATCTTCCTTGTTTACTGGAATCCTTATATAAAAATAGTCTGCTTTTATATTATAGAAAGCATCACTACTATATAAGCTTAAACTGTATCACAGCTGCCGGTTCTGTTGCGTCTGCGCATTTAAGGCGGAATATCCCGGTTTTTTGGCTTTTACCTCTTTAAAGGTATCCCGAAACGCCTTGGCGGATGAATGCGCGACATAGTTTGTATAGACTTTTTCATCATCCATCGTGGCACAGATAAGATGCGCCTGTGAAAAACCACGCATATTCATCTTATAGCCTTTTTCAAACTTAAACTTTTTTACCGCCCTGCGGATAGAGTCCATCAACGCTCTCTGTGAAAGTACCGCAACCGTAAGATAACTGTACATATGATTCGGCGGCGGGAATTTTTCTCCTTTACAGACAAGCGTCGGTTCCATATATTCTTTTACAATCGTATAGGCCTCCTGTAAAAGTTCTTTCGTCACCTCGTCCGTCTCTATAAAAAGGATATGCTCATAACAGTCCGACGACCACATGTTGGCTTCCCTGACAAGAACGTATTTCTCCGTATGTGAAAAAAAGTACCCATACGCAGGATACTCTTTCCCATGAATGACATATGGTTGATAAATATCAAATGTACCCGCGTATTTTGCCAGCAATCTGTCCAAATATTCAGCCGTCTTCATACAAAAACCCATGCCTTTCTCTCAGTCTGCGATATTTGTATCGACTCTCTATTTATGTAGTTTATGCTGTTTTATCCATACATCTTGTATGGTATAGCAAAACATAGTACTAATTTTATCACACTTATATAGAAAATACAATCTAAAATTCACAAAAAATTTAGCAAAAATTAAGAATTTCCAAAAGATGCATAAAATATTCCGGCAGAGGGGCTTCTACCTCTAAATATTCCCCGGTGGACGGATGGATAAACCCGATTGTCATGGCATGTAACGTCTGCCCTTCTAAATGAAAACCGCTTTTTCGCCCGCCATAAACCGCATCTCCTAAAAGCGGATGCCCGATAGATGCCATATGGACACGAATCTGGTGCGTGCGCCCCGTTTCTAACCGGCATTCCAGATAGGAATATTCTTTACAGGTTCCCAAAACCTTGTAATGCGTCAGAGCCGGTTTTCCGGTATTTTCATTGACCGCCATTTTCTTACGGTCTTTTAAGTCTCTTCCGATTGGCGCGTCGATACAGCCCTCTTCTTCTTTCATCCTGCCATGCACGATGGCGCGGTATTTTCTGGTGATGGAATGTTCCTTTAGCTGTGCGGCAATATGCTGATGCGACATATCATTTTTACAGATGATAAGAGAACCCGTCGTGTCCTTATCGATGCGATGCACAATTCCGGGGCGCATCACGCCGCCAATCCCCGATAAGTTATCTTTGCAGTGGAACATAACGGCATTGACAAGCGTACCGCTGTAATGCCCCGGCGCGGGATGGACAACCATGCCTTTGGGCTTATCGACAATTAAAATGTCCTCATCTTCGTATAAAATGGAAAGCGGAATATTTTCCGCCGGAATCTGCGGATTGGCCGCATCGGGAATCTGAAAGCGGATTTCATCCTCCGGCTTAATCCGGTAACTTGCTTTCTGCGGTTTATCATTGACAAAGACCAGATTTTCTTTGATTAATTTCTGGACGTAAGAACGGGACAAAGACTGTAACGTATTGCAAATCCATTTATCAATTCTCTCTTCTTCCTCTTCAAGAGAAATTCTATAGGAAAATTCTTTCATAATGCACCCTACTTTAATTCCCGGATTTTCTTCTGGTTAAAGCCGATAAAGCTTAAATCGCTCTCTTTATAATAAAATAAAAGAGAAAGCACCAGTACCGCCGTAGCAAAAGACACATACATATCGGCCACATTAAAAATCGGGAAATTAATCAATACAATATAGATAAAATCCACGACATAATTCAGCCGTACCCTGTCTATCATATTGCCGATGGCTCCGGCCGCTATTAAAGAAAGCAGTATGTGCATGATATGGTATTTTCTGGCATTCGGCGTCTTATACAAAATATAAGCGATAACGCTTAGTACAATAACCGCCACAAAAACGAAAAAGACGCCCTGATTCTGGAGCATACCAAAAGCAGCCCCCTTATTTTCCAGATAATTTAATTCCAATACGCCGTCTATCAGCTTGAATGCCTGCTTATCCTTTAAGTGCAGCACCGCAAGCTGTTTCGTAAATTGGTCAATAATCACCAGAATGGCCATGAATAAGAGGTCAACGGCCAGCGATTTTATTTTTTTCCTTTTACTACTACTGTATTTATATTTCATATATTTTATGCCTTTTCATCCTCTTCGCTGAAATGAATCTCTTTTATCGCGCCCATAATATCCTCGTCCGTAACTGTCGTGTCGATTACGGCCTTGCCGACTTTTTTAAGAAGCACGAAACGAATCTGCCCGGCCGCCATCTTTTTATCCGATTTTGTCAGTCTAAGAATCTCTTCCGGGTCGATATCGTCAATGCTTATCGGCAGCGAAAACGGTACAAACATATCACGTATTTCATAATATTCCTCCATGGAGAGCCAGTTGTGTTTCCAGGAAATAAAGGCCGCCGCTACCGCGCCAAGCGCAACGCATTCCCCATGCATCAACTCAAAATTTTTGGCTTTCTCTATCGCGTGGCCGATGGTGTGTCCGAAGTTTAACAGCGCTCTATCTCCCTGTTCTTTCGGGTCTTTTTCCACTACAAGCTTTTTGATGGTACAGCTTCGCATCACCATTTCTTCCAGAATATCCAAATTCCTGTCCTGTATCTCATACATATTATCGAGCAGCCATTCATAAAATACGGCGTCCTTAATCAGCCCATACTTCATGACTTCCGCAAATCCGGAGTAAAACTGCCTGTCATCCAACGTCTTTAATGTGCCTACATTCATGTATACCAGTTTCGGCATATAAAAAGCGCCTACCATATTTTTGTAGCCGTCAAAGTCCACACCGGTCTTGCCGCCGATACTACTGTCCGACTGCGCTAACAAAGTCGTCGGAATCTGCATAAAATCCACGCCGCGCAAATAGGTTGCCGCCGCATAGCCCGTGATATCGCCTACCACGCCTCCGCCTAGGGCTATCAGTAAATCCTTTCTGTCGTATTTTTCTTCAATCAATGCCTTATAGATATCTTTTACCGTATCGAGCGTCTTATGTTCTTCTCCTGCAGGAAAGCTGTGAAGAATCACTTTAAGGCAGTTTCCCTCAAGACGCGTGCGCACCTGTTCTCCATACAAAGATGCCGTATTGGAATCCGCAATAATTGCGACTCTTCTCTCTTTTATGTTTAAATCCTGCATTTCCTCTAACAATCCGCCAAAATCATGCGCAAATACAATATCATAGCAGGGTTTCTTTTCATAATGAATCGTCAGTCTGTTCGCCATTGTTTTCTATCCTTTGCTTTCATTGTAAAAAATCGAGTGCGCTAACACTCGATTCTTTAGAAATTCTTCTCACGCTTTATTAATCGGAACATCAAAAGAACCACCGAAAATTTCCTGGAAATCACCCGAAATATCAACGCTTGCCGGTGTGATAATAAAGATATAATGAGATATCTTCTGTAAATTTCCGCTGATGGCAAAGCAGGAACCCGAAGTAAAGTCAATGATTCTCTGCGCTATTTCCACATCCAGCCCCTCTAAGTTCAAAACCACGGTCCGGTTTGCCAAAAGCGTTTCCGTAATTTCTCTGGCGTCTTCCACCGTAGTCGGCTTAATCACACACACTTCCATGCCTGAATCGGACATTTTCCGCATCTGCCGCATCGGCGTCACCTTAGGCGCTGTCTTCTTGACCGTCTTTTCTTCCTCGGAGACTGTATCTTCTTTTACCGGTAATGATTTTT
Source organism: Bacillus sp. (in: firmicutes) (assembly GCA_023666125.1). Lineage (GTDB taxonomy): Bacteria > Bacillota > Clostridia > Lachnospirales > Lachnospiraceae > UBA3282. The sequence continues at coordinate 35,472 of JAMPCN010000012.1, forward strand.
TGACCGGTTCCGGCTCATCATAATAATCATCATCATAGAAATCGTCTTCTTCATCATTCAGTTTCATTGCATTTAAAAACTTATCCATAACGCTCATGCTGCATCCTCCATTTTAAACCGCATAGAAACGCTCTCCAAATATACCTGTGCCTACTCTCACATGAGTGGCCCCCTCTTCTATGGCGACTTCATAATCACCGGTCATACCCATCGAGAGAACTTCCATATAAACATTATCAATGTTTTTCTGTTTTATGTCAACATATATTTGCCGTAATTTTTCAAAATATTGTCTATTTTCTTCCGCATTTTCTACATATGGTGCAATCGTCATGAGTCCTTTTATGATAATATTCGGCAGTTTCGCAATTTCACATGCCATTTTCGACACTTCTTCACAGGTCGTTCCGAACTTGGACTCCTCCCCCGCCACGTTCACTTCTATCAGAATGGATACCGTCACGTTTTTCTTAACGGCCTCCTTGCTGATTTCCTCCGCAAGCCGCAAGGAATCCACGCTGTGGACGAAAGATACCTTATCTACAATATATTTTACTTTATTACGCTGTAAATGTCCAATCATATGCCAGCGGATATCTTTCGGCATCTTTTCGTATTTATCTATAAGCTCCTGCACCTTGTTTTCCCCAAAGTCACGGCACCCGTAGTCGTAAGCCTCCTGCAGCATTTCAACCGGCTTCGTCTTACTCACCGCGATCAGCGTTACATCCTCCGCTTTCCTGCCCGCCCGCCCGCAGGCAGCTTCCATATGCCGCTCCACATTCTTGAGATTATCCTGAATCATAATGTCATAATCCCCTCCCCGTTGTCTCTCGCCTCCGCGAGTTTGTGCAAAACGCGCTCTGTGCGTTTCCACAAACTTGCAGCCGAAAATTTTTAATTTTCGGCTTATTCATAAATGAAATCATTATCCTCCACCGCCTCCGCATCCAGCGCAATGTAATCATATACATTGAGTCCATACGTCGTATTGGACTTCACAATCGAATATTCATCGTTTTGCGCCAGAATAATAATCTGTTTAAAATCCGCATAGCCTTTGTTGATATTATAGACGCCGATTAAGGAACCCATCCTGCTGACCGTATGTCTTTCGGTAGAATCCGGCATGATTAACTGGCTGCCGCTTGTCAGAACGGAATCATCCAGATAATATTCCGTTTCCGTTTCCTCGTATATGGTCGTCGGCGTAAATTCCGTCGTCATGCTTCCCGTTTCTTCGTCATACTTTTCCAGTAAAACACCGTAAGAACCGCTGTTATTTCCCTGCGTTACATATTCTTTCGGCACAATGAAAAACTCTTTTTCCACAATCGCGGAATTGGGGATTTTCAACCCCCTCTCATCCTCCAAAATCAGTTCCACATCAATAAAACGGTCCGTGCAGAACGTTACCATGGAATTGGTAAACGTCAATGATAAAAAGGCATCTCCCTCTTCGTTGGTAAAAAGGTCAACCAGCCCCCAGGACAGATACTGGTTTTTTAAAAAACGGACCTGTATATATACGTCTCTTCCCTCCTGTACCCGGCTTGTGATGTCATTATCCTCCAACTGTTTTTCCAAAGATTCATCCACCGGAATCACAATAGACCAGTCTTCGTTCGTAGCCAGTTTATAAACCGGGTCTCCGGCGGCGACTAATTCGTTATTCACCAGATGCTGTTTCTCATAATTTTTCTGGTCAAAGTATTCCATGTTCATATCTTCCAAAGTCAATTCTTCATAACCATCCACGGAATATATGACGATACCGCTTTGCGTCGCATAAAAATAATCTATCAGCGCCGTATTGGAGGCTTCGTTCAAGGCGCTGACATTTTCCAGTACACTGTAATTGGCCAGCTTTATGACGGTTCCCTGCACATTGTACTTAAAATTATAGATATCAGAGAAGTTGTTTTTGTCAAATCCGTTGGCAAAAGACTCTATTTCCGCTTTTAACTCGGTCAGGTCTTTATCGGAAAGGGAATTTTCTCCGGTCTCGTTTGTCTTAATATAATCGGAAAGCCGTCCGGCCTCGTCAATCGTATAAACCAGATCCCTGGCCGCGATGCGCTCGCCCTCTCTTGCATAATAGTTTGTATATCCGGCATTGGAACAGGTGATGACCTTTTCCTTACGCAGCGCCAGCCCCTTATAGATATTATCGGAAGAAAGCGCGCCCTCTTTTACCTCATAGCCAACGATATGCTCCGTTGACAGATACATAAAGACGCAGATAACGGTATACACAAAAATAACGGCAAAAATAATCATTCCAATGTTTATATTAATCGGACGTCTGTATTTGGTTATGTTATTTTCCGAACCCGCCAAACTTTCTCTCTCCTTTTTTACATACTGCAAAATTTGCAACATACGAAAAACCCCGGATATCCGAGGTTTTATGAAATTTCCCGTAATTAACTATGTAATGTTCATTTTATAATGATATAATCACTTTCGATTTTGCCTTTTCGGACAGTTCATGTTCATCCAAAGAAACGCTCAAAACAAAATCGACGCCAAACTTGCCGCTGACAGCCTCCAATTTGTCAATAACAGCGTCAATACCCGCTTCTGTCAGACATGCGATATCCAAAAAACTGTCAAAGTACATCTGCTGTAAATCATGGTCCTGAGAAATAATTCCACAAATAAAACCAAGGAATCCGTCGCTGTTTGTAACCATGTAATCGGAAACGTTAATCAGCCTGATTTTGTTGTTCAGTTCAAACATATGCTTTGTACTCTTATCAAGATAAACAACATTTCCTGCAATATCTTTTACTTCCGCATTTACTTTATCCAAGAGCTGTTTTGTCTTGCCTTTGCCTTTCCTGCCTACGATTAATTGAACCATGATAAACCCTCCTAAAGTAAAATAATACGATAATTCTTACTAACCTATATTATAAGTGAAAATGCCCAAAAAGACAACTACAAATATCATTTTATTCTATAAATTGTCATAACGGCACGCCGTTTACTGCGCCGCCTTTAATAAATCCGTCATTTTTGCATACAGATTTTCCGTGGAATCGGAATTCATAATAACGGAAATATAGGGTTTTCCGTTACTGTTTCTGGCGAGCAGTATCAGGCAGTGTCCCGCCGCTCTTGTCGTGCCGGTTTTCCCTCCGATAACCGTAATGCCCTCCGGCATCGTATAATTACCGCTTATATACTGATTCGTCGTTTTAATTTCCAGCGCATACTGACCGCCGTCACTGCCCGTATAATTCGTATTATAAGCGGTCATCTGAATAATCTCGTTGAATAAGTCATATTGCAGCGCCTCTTCAAAAATCAAATATAAGTCATAGGCCGTCGCGTAATGGCCTTCCTGCGTTAATCCGTTCGGATTGGTAAAATGGCAGTTTGTCGCGCCAAGAGCCTGCGCCTCTTCATTCATCATTTCCACAAAATTTTCCACGGTTCCGCCGACGCCCTCCGCAATCATAACCGCAACGTCATTGGCGGAGTAAAGAAGCATGACATGCAAAGCCTGGTCGAGCGTCATGGAATCCCCCGGCTTTATGCCGCATAGCTGCGCTCCGGATTCCGTTATTCTCACATTTTCCGACGCCGTCAGCACCTGGTCGGAAGAACCGTATTTTAAAGCGACCAATGCCGTCATAATCTTGGTTAGACTCGCCGGATGCACCTGTGCATTCGCATTGACGGCATAGAGCGTATCCAGGCCGTCCAAATCAAACAAGGCCGCGGAACCTACATCCGTCAAAGAAACATCCGGATTGGAAACATCCGCGTCCACAACACATAAATCAGCGGCAAACGGTGTCGCCGTCTGAAAATCATTACTTTGTACCATGCTAAAGCTGCTGACCGGATAGTTACTGTCGTACGGCATATCATAGCCGACTGCGCCGCAGCCCGTCAAAAGTAAGGACGCCGCCAGTAAAAGCGCGCCCGCCTTATGAAAATCATATTTTCTGCTGTCATTCTTTTTGCTATTTGTACATTTCACGCCACTCTAAGTCTCCTCTGTCCAGCGATTTAATCAACAGTTCCGCGCTTGCCAGATTCGTCGCCAACGGAATATTGTGTACATCGCAAAGACGCATTACGTTATTGACATCCGGCTCGTGCGACTTTGGATTTAACGGGTCTCTTAGGAAAATACACAAATCAATCTGATTGTGTTCAATCTGCGCTCCAATCTGCTGTTCTCCGCCCAAATGCCCGGCAAGGTGTTTGTGAATGGTTAAATTCGTCACTTCCTCAATCAGCCTGCCCGTTGTTCCCGTCGCATATAATTCGTTTTTGCTCAAAATCCCCCGATAAGCGATACAGAAATTCTGCATCAATTTTTTCTTTGCATCATGTGCAATCAGTGCAATATTCATGCCAATGCCCCCACTAAGTAGTATCATTTTCCGTCTCATTTTCTGCATTGCAGCCTTACGTTTAAAACAAACCCTATACCGATATAAGAACTAACCAAAGATGTAAGGCCATAGCTGACAAAAGGCAGCGGAATTCCCGTATTCGGACTGGCGCCTGTGGCGACCGCTATATTCAGGATTCCCTGAAAACCGATTAACGCGCCTACCCCCGCGGCAATAATCGTTCCCGCCAAATCTTTTGCCCTCCTAGCTATCATAATACATTCAAATGAGATGAAAATCAATATTACAATTACACTACAGCCTCCAACAAATCCAAATTCTTCCCCGATAACCGCGTAAATAAAGTCCGTTTCCGGTTCGGAAATAAAATTTCCGTTTTTAACGGAACTAATCTCGTTTGTGTTATAACCCTTTCCATAAAGCTGTCCGGAACCGATTGCCATTTCGGAATTTAACTGCTGGTACGCTTCCGCATTGGCGTACTGTTCCGGATACAGCCAGGCGAGGATTCTGTTTTGCTGATAAGTCGGAATCAAATCCTGATTCGGCTGTAAGATAATGCTCAGCAGTATAATCAACGTCGGAATCGCAATGGCAAGCGCCGTAACGACATATTTCCAGTGCAGCCCGCCCACAAACATCATCACACAAAATACAATGACAACCATAATGCTTGTGGATAAGTCCGGCTGCTTATATATCGTATATAACGGCAGAGCCAGCAGCAGCATACAGAAAACAATAAATTTAAGGGAATCCATTTCCTCCTGATGCTTCATAATCATTTGTGCAAAAAATAGAATCAATAAAATCTTGGCGGTCTCCGACGGTTGAAACTGGATACCGAAAATATTGAGCCATCTTTGCGCGCCGTTGACGTCTACGCCCATGCCCGCCTGCTGTACTAAAATGAGCAGAACCATATTGACCGCATACATAATCCAGTAAAATCTAAGAATGACCGAATAATCAAAAAGGGAGATGACAACCATCAAAAACAGCCCGAATACAAGCCCTGCAATCTGTCTGGACTGCAAGGATTCCTTGGCGCTGCCGATTGCCAGAATGCCCGTGACGGTAAGCGCTACAACCAGAAGAATCAACTTAAAATCATAATCCCTGATATGATAGTGCTTAATCATTTGTCATTCTCCTTTCTAATTCTTCATACTATGTAAATCCAAAATCGGAATATTGGCGTATAGAGTGGGATTTTTAAGCGTCCTTCCCTTGCCGCTTGTCTTGGTAATCTGAATCTCCATACTCTGCGTATCGATTTTCATATACTTTGATATGACTTTGGCAATATCGTTTTTTATCATTTCCATCATTTCCGGCGAACAGTTCACCCTGTCGGAAATCAGCAGTATTTTCAGCCTGTCTTTTGCTATTTCTCTGGAGCTTTTTCTTTTTATGATACCCTTAAACAATCCGTTTCCCCCCTAACTCCGATGAAAAATACCGGAAATTTTAGTCCAGAAAGAAATGCCTTTTTCAAAATCCAGAAAAGGAACCTCTTTGCCGTTTACCCTGTAACAGATATTCTGATATGCCTGTCCGGCCAGTGTGTTGCTGCCGACCAGGGGTTCTCCCTGATTCGTTGCAATCACGACATTCTCATCATCCGGAACAAGCCCGATAAGGGGAATGGATAAAATATCCACAACATCATCAGAGGACATCATATCGCCTCTGCGAATCATATCATAACGGATTCTGTTGATAATTAAATCAATCTTCTGTATTTCATTGGCCTCTAACAGACCGATGATACGGTCTGCATCCCGGATTGCGGATACTTCCGGCGTTGTCACGACAAGCGCCCTGTCCGCGCCTGCAATCGCGTTCTGGAATCCCTGTTCAATGCCCGCCGGGCAATCCAGAATAATATAATCGAACTGGTCTTTTAAATGGCTTATCATCTTGACCATCTGCGCCGGATTGACCGCGCTCTTATCCCTTGTCTGCGCTGACGGTAAAAGAAACAGCGTCGGATACCGTTTGTCCCTGACAAGCGCCTGCTTGATGCGGCAGTTTCCCTCCACCACATCCACAAGATTGTATACAATACGGCTTTCCAATCCCATTACAACATCCAGATTGCGCAGTCCGATATCCGTATCAATCAAAAGAACTTTTTTGCCCATAGCGGCAAGACCTGTGCCGACATTTGCTGAAGTAGTGGTCTTTCCTACCCCGCCTTTCCCTGATGTGACGACAATTACTTCACTCATGCTTAAAACCTCCCAGA
>JAMPCN010000130.1 GCA_023666125.1 Bacillus sp. (in: firmicutes)
TGGATTGGAAAAACGGCGGGAGACGCTATTACTTTTAAGGTAGAAGCCTCCTGTATCGCGGTGCAGTACCGAAAGACCATCCATAAGCCCGCCATGCGCGCGGAGTTGATTCTGGACGGGGATACGGCGCATAAAATCATGCTCGACGGCAATTTTGACGAGGACTGGGGAGACTGCCTGTATCTGGAGCCGATTCTTCATCACGGCGAAAGGATGGAACATACGGTGGAAATTGTTATCCCTAAGGATGAGGAGAGTGGAAAAACACCGTTTTATCTGATGGCGCTTATTATCGCATGAAAATAACAGGGGTTGTACTGATAGCGGAATGGAGAATAGATTGAAAAATAAGCTTGATAGCTTATTTTTCAATCGGCAATTTGTGCCGGAGCGTCACAAATATGCCTTAATGGCAGACGCAAATTTGCGATTTGCGTCGCCCCGTCGCGCAAACGCTCCGGAATGGAGAAGGTTATGAGTATTTTGAAATTGAAACCGAGCTGCAAGGACTACATCTGGGGCGGGCAGCGTCTGGCGAAAGAATACGGCAAGGAATATGACGGTTCCGTTCTGGCGGAATCATGGGAGCTTTCCTGTCATCCTGACGGTCCGTCAACGATTATGAACGGCGCTTGTGCGGGAAAAACGCTGCGCCAATATATAGAGGAACAGGGAAAAAACGTGTTGGGAGAACATTGCAAACGATTCGAGGATTTTCCGATTTTAATTAAGTTTATCGACGCCGCGGACAATCTCTCGATTCAGGTACACCCCGATAACGAATATGCCCTGCAAAACGAAGGTCAGTACGGAAAGACAGAGATGTGGTATGTGATGGACGCAGGAAAAGACGCCTTTTTATACTATGGCTTTCGGGAAAAAATCAGCAAAGAAGAGTTTGCTAAACGGATTAGGGAAGATACCCTGTTAGAAATGCTAAACGCCGTGCCGGTGCAAAAAGGCGATGTATTTTTCATAGAATCCGGAACGATTCATGCCATCGGTAAGGATATTCTGATTGCGGAGATTCAACAGAACTCCAATGTGACATACCGCGTCTATGACTACGGCAGAGTGGATAAAGACGGAAAAAAGCGCGATTTGCATATCGATAAGGCGCTTGCCGTAACCAACAGAGCGCCGGTTATGAAAGATACCAGCCACTATCCGCATATAGCGGACTGCGACTATTTTACGGTGGATAAGTTAAATCTCGACGGTAAAACAATGAAAAAAATGGAGGGGTTCGTCTCTGACGCTTCTTTTGAAAGTATTCTCATACTGGACGGCAGCGGAACGATTTCCAATCAGGGCGAAACGGTGGAATATAAAAAAGGCGACAGCCTCTTTTTACCCGCCGGAAGCGGTCTTTATCAGATTGAGGGCGCGTGCGACGGGCTGATTACGACGATCCGGTAGGGGAAGATAATATTCAGCATCCTCCTTTCGCTTTGGTGTTGGCGCGACAGTGCAAATATAAATTATCTTCATAGGAGAGTCCTTTTGTGACGATAATTTGTATAGGAAAAGCCTCTTTATTGATATAATACACCCCGCCTGAGATTTTTGCAACAGGATAATAGTAAGTGACAAAATTGCCACCTCCCGGTGGTGGTTTTTGTAAGAGCGGATTTGTTATAATAGATTCATGCCATGATATGGTAAAAGTATATTACGCAGAAAAAGACGCGAAAAATCGCACAGGGAGGCATTATCATGGAATTACAGGACAGACTGCAGCGGCTTAGAAAGCAAAACGGCTTATCACAGGAGGAACTTGCGGACAAAATCGGCATTGCCAGACAGACAATCAGCAAATGGGAAAACGGACAGGCTGTGCCGGAATTAAACGGTCTGATTGCGTTAAGCAGACTATACGGCATCACGATAGACGGCCTGGTAAAAGGTGACGACGGTTGTAACCTTTCTTTGACACGTAAGGCGGAGTGCGGGGATGAGCGGATAATAGATTTTCTGATTCTGGCGAAAAGAAATACCTATGCGGCGAAAAAGAATCAGGTGGAATCCTCCCGGACGGCGTCCTGTGATTTTTATTATCAAGATGATAACGGTTATGAATATTATGACACCTATTTAGGCGGAGAGCGTTTTGTCGGGGAGGAAGCGGTGTGGGTTCAGCGTGTGCCTGTATGGGGGATGAATTACGCCGGACGCGTCCTTGGACAGCATTTTGACGGAGATTTCTTAAAAGATGCGCTGTTGTCGATGCCTTATCATTATCCTTTCCGCGGGGCAGAGATTTACAGGAGGGGAAGTTATTGCTACCACTGCAAAGTGGACGGTACATTTGGCTGGTTTCAGGGATATGAGGATATTTTTTATGACAATGAAAAAATATATGAATGCTATTTCCACGGGGGCGAGGTGTGTTTGTGAAGTGGGGAAAAGATATTCTGAAATGGCTTTGCGCATAGAAACTTTCCACATTGCTTGACAATAAAAACGGTATATACTAACATATTACTAATAGTAATATGATGGTAATATTCATAATCAGCATAGAGAGAAGGAATGATGATAGAAATGAAACCGTTCCGTTTGGATAATTCACCGGTTGTCTATTATAAATTAGACGAAAAATGTGCAGAATGGCTTCTTTTTCTACATGCCGCTTTCGTCAATCACGAAATGTTTCAAAAGCAGTTTGACTATTTTGCGGGTAAATATAATATTCTTCTGCCGGATATCATCGGACACGGACGCTCCACCGATACGAAAAAAGGCGACAGCCTGGACAACATGTCGGACTGGATACATGATATTTTAAAAAAGGAAAAAATTGAAAAAATCCATATTGTCGGTGTTTCATTGGGTGCGGTTCTGGCACAGGATTTTGCCAACCGCTACCCGGGAAGCATACAGTCGCTTGCCTGTTTTGGCGGATACGATATCAACAATTTTGATAAGACCATGCAGGGAAAAAATACCGTCGCGCAGATGCTTATGATGGCTAAGGCATTATTTTCCATCAAATGGTTTGCACAGGCGAATAAAAAGATATCGGCGTATTCCACACAGGCACAGAATGATTTTTATGATATGAATATCCGGTTTCCGAAAAAGTCGTTTATGTATCTTGCGTCGTTAAACGGTATGGTGAATGCGCACCAGACAAAGAAAAGAGACTATCCGCTGCTTATCGGATGCGGCGCACATGATATACCGATGGAATTGCAGGCTGTAAAAAGTTGGAAAAAGAGCGAGCCTGATTGTGAAGTGGTTATCTTTGATAATGCGGGTCATTGTGTCAATATGGATGTGCCGCAGGAGTTTAACAGGGTGATGGAGATGTTCTGGGCGGGTGTGGAGCGCCGCTAAAATGCTTGCTTTTCCGTTATTGCTAACAGGTTTTCATACCACTCTATATTGAATTTCATGAAATCCCGCCCATAACGTGCCGCCGCAAGCTGGTAGGTGAGAATGTCCTCATGTTTCGGAGGCATTTCGATATTTTCCGCTTCGTCACATATAATTTGCAGAGCATGGTACTGTTCCCGTAAATAGGACAAGTGTTTTTTGACGTTTTTGGAGCGGTTTTTCCCGTCCGAAAATCCCATAAAATAGACTTTAGCCAGTTCCGGATTTTTCGCGCCCTGCTGTTCCATGGGGGCATTTACCCATTCCGAAAAATACTGCCGTCCGGCGTCGGTAATAGAGTAAATTTTTTTATATTTTCCATTCTCAACGGTTTCTTCATAGTCTATATATTCATGCTGTAAAAGTTTTTTGATGGCGGCCTGTATACTGCCCATGCTGCTGCTGTACATCAGATACAGTCCTTTGTCAATCCGTTCCCGCAGTTGATAGATTGTCCTGCTTTGTAAGAGCAAAAGACCGAGGATAATATTGTCCATTGTCTGTTTTCCTGCCTTTCCGTGCGGCTTTGCCAAATTGTCGTTTTGCCTGGTTTGCTACCGAACCCTATTTGCTGCCGGTTCCTTTTCATGTTGATATTTCTAGTGGATATCCATTATGGATGCTGTTTATAGGCAATCATATGACATCTGCTCCACAATTCGTTTTTGTACGGAAATACATCTTTCGAGATGCTCTCCATTGTGAATCCCGCTTTTTCATAACAGGACTTCGCGGCGGTGTTCACATCAAAGACATTCAACCGTACCAATGCCGCGCCAGTGATATGAAATGCGTACTGTAAAGCAAGCTGGAGCATTTGGCGTCCATATCCTGCGCCGCGCATTTGGTTGTCGATAATAATACATTTCAGAAAGCCTGCATTGTCATTCGTATTGACAGAATAGATAAAAAAGCCGACCGCCTTTCCGGAATCATCCGTCGCCACATATGCGTTGTCCGTCCATTCCATCGCGCCTTTTTCCAGAAAATCGTGCAGATTTTGTCTTGTAAGGGGATACGGCATGAGGTTGGCGCACCACAAGGCGTGGGTTCTTTTGTTGTCAATCCATTTTTCTATGGATTCGTAGTCTTTTGCTTCTATGTAGGGTCTGATTCGCATGGGGCCTTTTTTCTCCTTTTTTGGTGGGTTGGCGGGTGGTTTGTAGGTTCTATCGGTTTAGTAAGATTATAGCATAAGCACGGGAGATTGGCATAGGGCAAAATTTGTCGAAAATGGGGCAAAAATTGCAGAGCGGGGTGGGGTGAGGGGGTGTATAATAAAAAAGTAGGGAAGTTGATAGAAATATGAAATTTGATGGATAATTAAAAGTTATCTATTAGTT
>JAMPCN010000131.1 GCA_023666125.1 Bacillus sp. (in: firmicutes)
CTGTATGGCTCCGGCTATTTCCGCACCGAGAAAAGAAGTCGGAAAATATGCGCCGAAGATTATCTCCATTCAGATTGACCCGGAGAAAATTGGTGATGTTGTCGGACAGCGCGGCAAGACCATCAACGAAATTATTGCACGTACCGGCGTTAAGATTGATATTACGGATGACGGACAAGTATCCGTATGCGGTACGGACAAGGCTATGATGGATAAAGCGGTTGATATGATTAAGATTATCACAACCGATTTTGAAGAAGGACAGATTTTCAAAGGTACGGTTGTCAGCATCAAAGAGTTTGGCGCATTCATAGAGTTCGCGCCCGGCAAAGAGGGTATGGTCCATATCTCCAAGATTGCCAAAGAGAGAATCAATCATGTAGAAGATGTGCTGACGCTTGGCGATAAAGTAACGGTTGTCTGCCTCGGCAAAGACAAGATGGGACGTATCAGTTTCTCGATGAAAGACGTCGCACAAGTTTAAGTCTAAAAAAGCACAAAAAGAGTTGGCGGGCTGCCAACTCTTTTTCTATGCTTGTAACCCGCGAGTTTGCCCAGTGTCGCAGACACCGGCAAACTTGCAGTTTAAAAAAATAAAAGGGAAAATCCCTTTTATTTTTTTAAACTTTCTCGTGGAACGTACGGCTGATAACATCCGCCTGCTGTTCGGGCGTCAGTTTGATAAAGTTTACCGCATATCCGGAAACGCGGATGGTAAGCTGCGGATAATTTTCAGGATGTTTCTGTGCATCCAAAAGAGTGTCGCGGTTTAATACGTTTACATTCAAATGATGGCCGCCCTTTGTTGCATAACCGTCTAATAAGGATACTAAATTGTCTACCTGTGCTGTGTTGCTCTGTGCCATAAGTTTGCCCTCCTGTTTCTTATATTAAAAATAGTAATCATTACTGTTTCTATTATTATCATACCATATTCTATGATAATGTCTATTATTTTTTCTCAAAAAATTGTATTTTATCAGATACACATATTGTTTGCGTTTTACTTGCGCTTTTTTATTCAAATTTTAGAGAATATTTATAGCAAATTATGACAAATACCTGAATTAAGTGATGATTTTATGTCCGGTATATGATACAATAATGCTGACTCGTACCATTATATGGAGGATATGCGGATGAAATACTTAATTGTAGTGGATATGCAGAATGATTTTATTTCGGGAAGTCTGGGAAGTAAGGAAGCGCAGGCGATTCTGCCGGGCGTCATTGATAAAGTGAAACATTATCAGGGAACGGTTATTTATACGAAAGATACGCATACGAAAGAGTATTTGCAGACGCAGGAGGGGAAGAATCTTCCGGTTGTGCATTGTGTGCAGGGTGAAGAAGGATGGAATCTTGATAAGGAATTGGAGCGGATGGCGGCCGGGCAAAACGGAAAGATATATCAGAAACCGGTGTTTGGAAGCGTCGAGCTGGCAAAGGATTTACAGTATGTCAATGAAAAAGAACCGATAGAAGAGATTGAGCTGTGCGGTCTATGTACGGATATCTGTGTGATTTCCAACGCGCTGTTACTCAAAGCGTTTCTGCCGGAAGTGCCGGTTTATGTGGATGCGTCATGCTGCGCAGGAGTAACGCCCGCCAGCCATAAGAATGCGTTAGAAGCCATGAAGATGTGTCAGGTTTACATAAAAAATGATGAAGAGGAAACAGAGTGATGAGTACACAGTTTAACGAAAGAAATGTATCCATGGTGATGGATATGTATGAACTGACGATGGCGAACGGTTATTTTGGCAAAGATTATCAAAATACGGTTGCAGCGTTTGACGTTTTTTACAGAAATAACCCGGACAATGCGGGTTTTGCTATTTTCGCGGGATTAGAGCAGGTAGTGGAATATATACAGAATCTTCATTTTAGTGAAGAGGATGTCGAATATCTGCGTTCCCAAAATTTGTTTACCGAGGAATTTTTGCAGTATCTTCTGCATTTTCAATTCAGGGGCGATATTTATGCGATGCCGGAGGGAACCGTTATGTACCCGAATGAGCCGGTTATGACGGTAGTTGCGCCGCTGATTGACGCGCAGCTTATCGAGACGACAATTCTTTTGGAGATTAATCATCAATCTCTGATAGCAACCAAGACTAATCGTATCGTGCAGGCGGCAGGCGGAAAGCCCGTTTCCGATTTCGGGGCAAGGAGGGCGCATAACGTGGACGCGGCAGTTTATGGGGCAAGAGCCGCTTATATCGGCGGCGCGGCGTCAACGGCGACGGTTCTTGCGGGCAAGATGTTTGGCATTCCCATTTCGGGTACGATGGCGCATAGCTGGGTGATGACGTTTGACAGCGAATATGAAGCTTTTAAGACCTATGCGCAGACCTATCCGGATGCGACGCTTTTACTGGTAGATACTTATGATGTGTTAAAAAGCGGTGTGCCGAATGCCATCCGCGTGGCAAAAGAAGTTTTGCAGCCGATGGGCAAAAGGTTAAAAGGCATCCGCTTAGATTCCGGCGATCTTGCCTATCTTTCCAAGGAGGCGAGAAAACTGTTGGACGAGGCGGGGCTTACCGACTGCATCATCGTGGCGTCAAACAGCCTGGATGAATATACGATTACGTCCTTAAACAGGCAGGAAGCGAAGTTAGACAGCTATGGCGTCGGGGAAAGACTGATTACCTCTTTTTCCGCTCCGGTGTTTGGCGCGGTCTATAAAATGGTGGCAATAGAAAAGGACGGCAGTTTCGTTCCCAAGATTAAAATATCCGAGACGCTGGAGAAAATTACGAATCCGGGCATCAAAGAAATATACAGAGTTTATGATAAGGATGGAAAAGCGGTCGCGGACTATTTGACGCTAAAAGGTGAAAAAATTGACGGTTCACAACCCGTCCGCTATGTGGATCCGCTAAAATATTGGAAAGACCGAAGTTTTGTGGATTGCACGTTTAAACTGCTGCAAAAGCAGATATTTAAAGACGGCGAACTGGTATATGACCTGCCGAAATTGGAAGATATCAAGGCGTATGTCAGGAAACAGTTAGAGCAGGAAATATGGAAAGAGGAACAACGTTTTGAAAATTCGCATACGCATTATCTGGATATGAGTCCGGCGATGTTTGAACTAAAAATGGGTCTTTTGCATGATAGTAATAAGGAATAATCAGTAAACGAGGTAATGGATTTGAAAGAAGAATTTACGCAGGAAGAGTACGACCGGTTGATAAAACCCTATTCGGAAGCGTTGACAATTATTCAGATTCGCTTGGACAGCCTGAATGCGGAATACAGGAGCCGAAGCAGGGAGTATCCGATACATAATATTCAACAGAGAATTAAGAGCAAGAACAGTATTATCAAGAAACTGGAAAAGAAAAATATGCCGCTTACTGCCAGTGCGGCAAGAGATGAATTAAGAGATATCGCGGGTATCAGGATTATCTGTTACTTTGAGGATGATATTTACAGCGTTGTGGCGGCAATCCGTAAACAGAGCGGTATTCTGGTTATCAGAGAGCGGGATTATGTGAAAAAGCCGAAAGAAAACGGTTATAAAAGCTACCATATTGTGGTGGGCGTTCCGATTTATACGCTCGAAGAAACGCAGTATTATCCGGTAGAAGTGCAGATTCGGACGATTTCTATGGACTTTTGGGCGAGCATGGAACATAGGATATGTTATAAAAGCGGGCAAAACAGGGAGGTATCGGAAGAAACAAGAGAGACTTTAAAAAGTTACGCACAGCAGCTAAAAGAAATTGAAGTCAGCATGTATGAACAGAGCATGAAAGGTTGAGGGAATGAAAGTTCCCTCAATTTTTTTATGGTATGGTAAAATGATGCAACTTTGATGCAAATTTGATACAACTATGATGCAGGCGTAAGGTATATTTTTAGATAGAGTATCTTGGGGGGATAATGCCTGCTTATGAAAGAAATGAGAAAAGTAAAGCAGAAAGGGCGCAGTCGTGGATATACTTATAGATAGAATAAAAAACTTTCTGATAGTCAGTATTGCAACAGTTTTATTATACTGTTACGCTCTGCACACGCGGACATATGTGGCAATCACGACATACGCGCCAATCGCCATGGAGCCGCCGTCCGCGTCGATACAGGCGGATTTGGATGTGATAAATACCTATTTTCAGGAACAAAAGATTGTTGTAACAAGAAGAACGTATTCTAACTATTTCGGCATTCTCAGTAAAAGCGAATATAACAGAGCCGGTCAGGAAATTAAAAAAATATCTTATAAAGACGGCAGTGTGGACACATGGACGGAATACGAATATGGAGAAGATGGACAAATGTCTGCATGGATACAGTATGATAAGGATGGAAGCGTCGTTTCACATGAAGAGTATAAGTATGACGACGCAGGGAATCTTATTGAGTGTACGGAATATAATCGCAGCGGTAACATTGCTTATAAATGGACTTATGCCTATGATGAAGAGGAAAATAGAATTGAGGAAGTGCAATATGATGGAGATGATATATACAGACGATATAAATACGAATATGAATATGTGGAAGCCGGCAAGAGAGAAAAGCGTGTAGAATATAATGGCGATGGAGATATCTTGTTTTACGGGGAATATGAATATGATGAAGCAGGAAATGTAATAAAAGAAGAATATCATGATTTGAAAGGAGGAATGGAATTTTATCACACTTATAGGTATCGATATAATGAGGCAGGGGATATTGAAAAAAGAATCAACTATG
>JAMPCN010000132.1 GCA_023666125.1 Bacillus sp. (in: firmicutes)
AATACTTCTTCTGCAACGTTTGCACAAATGCCAACGACATCTGAATAAACCCGCGGTTCAAAGAATCTATGCTTTGAACTTATATTTTGCGACGTTTGTGCAAATGCCAACGACATCTGAATAAACCCGCGGTTCAAAGAATCTATACTTTGAACTTATATTCTGCGATGTTTGCGCCAATGCCAACGGCATTAAGCAATACTCGCGGTTCAAGGAATTTTTAATTCCTTGAACCTATTATCGCATGTCAAAATAATTATGTCAACTAAAACCTCAACCCTTTTTGCAGACATCCACAATAATGATATCCGGACCGATTTGCTTAATATCCTTATAACAAATCACGTAATCCGGCTCACTGCAAAACAGACCATACAATTTATTATTGCCGGGAACAATCAGTTTAAAAATCTGCCCCGTGCATTCATCAAATTCAAAATCGGCTACCCTGCCAAGTTTCTGACAGTTTTTCAGATTGATGACTTCCTTTTTCTTAAATTCCGAAAACAGCATACTATACCTGTCACTCTGCCCTTTTTATTATTTAATGCAAAGTATGCGGAATCGTTCCTACTCGACGGAAACATACTTTTCAAAAACATATCCCGTGCCGCCATCCTCTAATATGATGACATACCAGCTTCCGTCCTCCACCGTTCCCGTATACTGATAAGTCTCTCCCGCCTTGGCAACCTTGATAATATTCGTTCCCTCCGTACTCGGATTATCCCGCACATTGACATTGTCAATAATGGATAATGTACCAATAAAGGGGTCGTCATCTATGTCTCCGGGATTTTCCTCATTCCCCTCTTCCGGCGGCATTTCACCATTATTTCCATCATCTCCGTTTTCTTCTATATTCTGCTCCAGACTTTTCCCGTAATCTGCAATGGGAATGTTTATAAAATGCAGAAAAACAAGCGCCGCCGCGACCACGAGAATCAAAATGCCCATAACTACCGTAATGATTGTGATGACATCCGGTCTGTCATCTTCTTCGTCATCATCATCCTCGTCGTCCTCATCCCATTCATCATAAACTCTTTTTTTGACAGGCGCGGGTTTTTCCCTTTTCTTTGGTTCCGGCGCAGGCGCTTTCTTTTTCGCCGCAGGTTTTTTCGGTTTTTCGCTTCCGCCTATCTCCTTTTTTGTTTCCACTAAAATATTCTGCTCTATATCGGCAATCGGAATATCCAATGTTTCCGCATCTTTTACAAATACCTTTTCCCCGTCGGAGTCACTTTCTCCTCCAATCAACCTGCCGCACTTTGGACAAAACTTTGTTCCCTCCCGCAAAGAAGCGCCGCATTCGGGGCATCTGCGCTGTCTTACCACTTTCCATCCGCACTGGTCGCAGAATCTATCCGTATCCGCCAGGCTTGCGCCGCATTTTTTACACTTCATGCCATATCACCTCTTTTGTCTCACCATCGCCGTCCGCGATTCTTTACTCCATCTAATAATGTAACAAATATATTCCACTTTGTAAAACATTTTATTTCCGTTTTTTTATGAATAATTCCCGCGCTTTCGCACATCCTTTTTAAAGAGAAAAAAATGGATAAATGAAAGGGGTACGTATATTATGATTCAGGGAAAAGTGGAAATCTGCGGCGTCAATACGGCGAAACTGCCGCTGTTAAAAAATGCGGAAAAGGAAGAACTGTTCCGGAAAATCGGAGACGGAGACGATAATGCAAGAAAAGAATATATCAAAGGCAATCTGCGCCTTGTATTAAGCGTTATCAAAAGATTCCATTCCAGCAACGAAAATGTGGACGACCTTTTCCAAATCGGCTGTATCGGCCTGATTAAGGCTATCGATAACTTTGATTCCAGTCTTAACGTCAAATTTTCAACCTATGCCGTACCCATGATAATCGGTGAAATCCGCAGATATTTACGGGATTCCAACAGTATCCGTGTTTCCCGTTCCTTAAAGGACACTGCCTATAAAGCAATCTATGCCAAGGAAAATCTGACAAGGAGAAATGCACAAGAACCCACCATGAATGAAATCGCCGAAGAAATCGGCATCTCGCAGGAGGATATCGTCTATGCCTTAGATGCCATCCAAAGCCCCATGAGCCTGTATGAACCCATTTACACCGACGGCGGCGACACGCTCTATGTCATGGACCAAATCAGTGACAAAAAAAATAAAGAAGAAATATGGGTAGAGCATATTTCTCTAAGCGAAGCCATGAAAAAACTCTCCGACAGGGAGCATGAAATCATTACGCTGCGTTTCTTCGAGGGAAAAACACAGATGGAAGTTGCGGAAAAAATCGGCATCTCCCAGGCGCAGGTCTCCCGACTGGAAAAAAATGCGCTAAAAACCATGCGCAATTATTTGACGGCTTAGTCAGACATTTTTCTCCGTTCCATGCAGATTCGCAATATCATAAGAGAGCGTAATATCCCTTTTGCCATACAGCTTAAAATAATTCTGCACGATTCTATCGGTAATCACGCGGATATCGCTTTTTTCCGCGCCTAATAAAACGACAAGGAACTGGGAACTGCTATAACGCGTTCCTACGTCCACACCGCGCAGGGATTTTATGATAGCCTGCTCCATGCACTGCATCGCCTGTTCCATCTGGTCTAAGCGGATATCGCTGCCGTCCGCTGAAAAAAGCGTAAACAGAATCAACTGCACCTCCTGCTTATTACGCTGCGAAAAATGCAGTACGAAATCATAAACCCGACCGAACTCTTCATAATCAATCTGAAACGCGCCCTGATAGGACTGCCTGTGTTCCACCATATCAACAAGCCTATGTAAATCCGCCTTGGATTGCTCTAACGTTTTAGCCATATTCGTGCTTTGATAGAACAGATAACAGTCTTTGGAATTGCTTTGTTTCGCGTGGTATAACGCCTTATCCGCTTTTCTTAACAATTCGTCAAAATCTCCGCCGTCTATGCCAAAGAGGCTTATGCCGATGGAGAATGTAATATTTTCAAGAAGACTGACTTCTTTTTTTCTTTCTTCAAAAATATTTAAAATCCGCTCCGCCTTGTCCGCAGCATCCTTTTGTCCGGAGATTCCCTCTACGTAATAAAGGAACTCGTCTCCGCCCATCCTGCATACGATATCCTGCTCGGAAAGGTCTTTTAACAAATCCGCTATCCATTTTAACACGTAATCGCCTGCCAGATGGCCGTATGTCTCATTGACCTGCCTGAAATTATCCAAATCAATCAGCATAAAGCAGCCGCTTCCGTTGCGCAGGCTTTCCGTAATCTCTTTTTCCCCTTGCTCTCTTCCCAAAAGCCCCGTCAGGTAATCGAGTTTGGAATCGAGTCCGGTCTCTTCTTTTGTTACGCCGCCGTATATTTTATTGCTGTTAAAAATCGGCATAACCATATCTTCTTCGGGAATATTATGCTGTAAGCTGCCTTCTTCCAGAAGTTCCATAAACTGGTCAACCAGGTACGGGTCAAACTGCGTTCCCCTGCCCTTGACAAGTTCCTGTTTTACCATTTCATCCTGTAATCTTTTTCTATAGACACGGTTGCTCGTCATGGCGTCGTAAGAATCCACAATGCCGATAACTCTTGCTACCTCCGGAATTTCCTCGCCTCTTAAGCCGTTGGGATAACCCCTGCCGTCATATCTTTCATGATGGAATTTCGCGCCCACGCTGACATTGGGGAACATCTTGATATCTTTTAAAATCTCCGCTCCCATCGTCGTATGGTTCTTTATCAACTCAAATTCCACATTTGTCAGTTTAAAAGGTTTATTCAGCACGGAATCAGGTACGCCTATTTTCCCAATATCATGCAACAGGGCGATATAATGGATATTCTGCACATCCTCCTCGCTCCAGCCGATTTTTCTGGCAAGCGCCTCCGAATAGTAGGCAACGCGCATCGAATGCCCTTTCGTATAATCGTCCTTAGCGTCGATGGTATTGGCAACCGTCGTAATCGCCTGTATCGTCACAAGCTCCACTTCTCTTGTCTTTTCGTCTAACTGGAGCTGTAAGTCCTTTCGATAGCCGTCCAGCTCGATGGTACGGTGGATACGGTTTAACATGACTCTGGGTTCAAACGGTTTGGTGATAAAATCATAGGCTCCCATCTCGAAGCATCTTGCCTCTGTTTCCGTCTTTCTGTCCGCAGTCAGAAAAATAACCGGTATCCTGCGCCACTCCTTATGTTCCTGAAGCTTTGCCATCACCTCAAAACCGCCGATAACAGGCATAAAAATATCCAAAAGAATTAAATCCGGTCTATGTTTTTCCAGATATTTAAAAGCCAGTTTGCCGGAATTAACTCCAACCACCTTATACTCCTGCGCCAGAAACTTCTGTGCCGTCACCAGATTCATTCTATCGTCATCTACAATCAGAATCGTTTTCCTTATTCCCATATTCTCTGCTCCCCGATGCCGCAGCTTTAACGTAATCCCCTCTTTTTTATGCAGCCCTTATATGTTATTATACTTTTTCTGACAATAAAAAGCAATCG
>JAMPCN010000133.1 GCA_023666125.1 Bacillus sp. (in: firmicutes)
AACTATCTGGCAGGAAAGAGCGTGGACTTCGTCAATAAGAGCGCGATGAATGGAACGATTCTGGCACATACGGACGGACAGGTTCCCAACTTCATGATCAATGTGCCGGAAGTGAACGAGTTTTATCTGGGCGAGCTGTTCTATTTCTTTGAGTTTGCCTGCGGCGTCAGCGGATATCTGTTAGGAGTGAATCCGTTTAACCAGCCGGGCGTTGAAAGCTATAAGAAAAATATGTTTGCACTTCTTGGCAAACCGGGCTATGAGGCACAGAGAGAAGAACTTTTGAAGAGACTATAACAAACGCAACCCTGACGGCTTGCGTTCCAAGAATTTACTTCGTAAATTCTTGCCGGAACTTTACTAAAGGCGGTATCGACAGATATCGCCTTTTTGTATGTCTTTTTTGAGATATGAATAAATTTTTTTGAAAAAAATAATAAAAATATATTGACAAAGAAGTTAGGCGGTGCTAACTTAATGATAGGAAGTTAGCGCGGGCTAACCAATGAGGTGAACAACCGTGGACAGTTACCACGACAGGGATGGATAAAGGAGATGAGCATATGCCGTTAGTATTTGCAAAAGAGGGAGAAGCCAATTTTATCAGGAAAGTAACAGGAAAAGAAGAGACGAGGCTGTTTTTGGAGAAACTCGGATTTGTAGCGGGCGCAGCCGTTACCGTGGTATCTTCCATCGGAGGAAACCTGATTGTAAATGTAAAAGATTCCCGCGTCGCCATTGATAAAAATATGGCGAAAGGGATTTTTATAGGTTAAGAAAAACAAGGAGGAGGGCAATATGAAAACATTACGAAACGCAAAACCGGGCGAGACCGTTCAGGTAGCCAGGATCAATGGCGAAGGAGCGTTAAAGCGCCGTATCATGGATATGGGCGTAACCAAGGGCGTTGAAATTTATGTAAGAAAAGTTGCGCCGCTTGGAGACCCTGTCGAAGTTACGGTAAGAGGGTATGAATTGTCCGTTCGTAAGGCGGACGCCGAATTAATAGAAGTAAAAGATTGAAAAGAACATAAATAATAACAGGGAGGAGTTAACACATGTCTATTACAATCGCATTAGCAGGAAACCCGAACTGCGGTAAAACGACATTATTTAACGCACTGACGGGCGCAAATCAGTTCGTTGGAAACTGGCCCGGCGTTACAGTAGAGAAAAAAGAGGGAAAATTAAAAAATAACAAAGAAGTTGCCATTATGGATTTACCGGGAATTTACTCTTTATCCCCGTACACCTTGGAAGAAGTGGTAGCAAGAAATTATTTGATTACGGAAAGACCGGACGTTATTTTAAATCTTGTTGACGGAACAAACTTAGAGCGTAACCTCTATCTTTCCACGCAGTTATTGGAGCTTGGCATTCCGGTCGTTATGGCAGTCAATATGATGGATATTGTAGCCAAAAACGGCGATAAAATCCATACCGATAAACTAGGTAAAAAATTAGGCTGTGAAGTAGTTGAAATTTCCGCTCTCAAAGGAACGGGTATTCAGGAGGCGGTCAATAAGGCGATGGCGGCTGCAAAAGGGAAAGCAAAAGCGGTACACTCTTTTGCGGAAGAAGTGGAATCCGTTATTCAGTCAGTTGCCGATAATAAATTGGGAGCAAATGTTCCGGAAGAGCAGAAGAGATTTTTTGCAATCAAGCTTCTGGAAAAGGATGATAAGATTGCAGAGCAGTTAAAGTCCGTACCGGATGTGTCCGACGAAATTAAGGCACTGGAAACAAAATATGACGACGATACGGAAAGTATCATTACCAATGAAAGATACGTTTATATATCATCTATTATCGACGAGTGCTGTACCAAGAATAAAAAAGGGCAGATGACAACTTCCGATAAAATTGATAGAATTGTAACAAACCGTATTCTGGCATTGCCGATTTTTGCGGTTGTCATGATTATTGTTTATTTCGTATCCGTTACGACAGTCGGTGCGATTGTAACCGATTGGACAAATGATGTGCTGTTTGGAGAAATTATTCCGCCGGCAATCGAGAGCTTTCTGACAAGCATCGGCTGTGCAGACTGGCTGATGGGTCTGATTCTGGATGGTATCGTTGCAGGTGTGGGCGCGGTGCTTGGCTTCGTTCCGCAGATGTTGGTATTGTTCTTGTTCCTTGCTTTTTTGGAGGGCTGCGGATATATGGCGAGAATTGCTTTTATCATGGACCGTATTTTCCGTAAATTCGGTTTATCCGGTAAATCCTTTATTCCGATTATGATAGGAACCGGATGCGGCGTTCCCGGCGTTATGGCTTCCCGTACGATTGAGAGCGAACGTGACCGCAGAATGACGATTATGACGACAACATTTATTCCGTGCGGTGCGAAACTGCCGATTATCGCATTAATCGCGGGCGCGCTTTTCGACGGCGCATGGTGGGTTGCTCCAAGTGCATATTTTGTAGGTATTGCGGCAATTATCTGTTCCGGTATTATTTTAAAGAAAACAAAGATATTTGCAGGCGACCCGGCTCCGTTCGTTATGGAACTTCCGGCATACCATCTGCCGACCGTAGGCAGTGTGCTTAGAAGTATGTGGGAGCGCGGATGGTCTTTCATCAAAAAAGCGGGTACAATTATTCTGTTATCAACGATTGTTCTCTGGTTCTTAATGAGTTTCGGATGGGCAGACGGTTCTTTCGGTATGCTGGAAGCAGAAGAACTTGACAGCAGTATTCTGGCAAGAATTGGAAGCATAGTTGCTCCGTTATTTACACCTCTTGGATGGGGCGACTGGAAGATGGCTGTTGCAGCGGTAACAGGACTTATTGCAAAAGAAAATGTTGTCGGCACATTTGGTATGCTCTTTGGATTCGCGGAAGTTGCAGAGGACGGTGCGGAAATCTGGGGCGAACTTGCGGGCAGTATGACGGCAATCGCAGCATATTCATTCTTAGTATTTAACCTTTTATGCGCGCCTTGCTTTGCTGCAATGGGAGCGATTAAACGGGAGATGAATAATACAAAGTGGTTTTGGATTGCTATTGGATATCAGTGCGGTTTAGCTTATCTCGTATCGTTATGCGTATACCAGATTGGAAATATCTTCGCAACAGGCACATTCGGAATCGGAGCGGCAGTAGCAATTATCGTTGTAATCGGATTTTTATATCTGCTGTTCAGACCATACACCGAGAGCAAGACGTTGAAATTAAGCGTCAATACCAAATAGGTTGTTTAAAATAAAAAGTTCATTGTGAAAGGTCAGGTTATTGATATGAGCGTAGGTACACTAGTTACGTTAGCGATAGTAGCGGCAGCCGTAGGGCTGGCGGTCAGAAGTATGATACGCGATAAGAAAAATGGGAAATCCTTACAATGCGGCGGCGATTGCAGCCATTGTGGAGGGCATTGCCATTGACCTAATAGATTGTAAAGCATAGGGTATGAAAAATCAGGCGGCATATTATTGGGATATGCCGCTTGATTTTTTCAAGTATTTCCTGCAAAGCATCTTCCAACTCATGTCTGTGCATAGGTTGGAATCGAGTATTTAAGTTTAATGTGAAATTCATATTGATATGGTTCTCCTTAGCGTAAAATCTTTTTACTTTATCACTCAATCTCTAACTCAAATATACCGCCGTCAAAATATATGTCGTTTCCGTCCTTATCTTGATAAAATGATACCTTTTCTGTTCCTATCTGCTTAAATCCAAGCGAGTTTAAGAAACTCATCCCATATCTTTTTTTATGTTTACCAAATCATCAGCGACAACTTTTCTAATAAGTAATCTTTTTGTTTTTATTTCCATGATAATCTCCATTCCGGAGCATTTCTATTTCATCGAGAAGTTCTTTGATAGTTTTCTCCTTTTCGGCAAGTTTTGCGTCCTTTTCAGCAATAATTTGCTTACTTTCGGAAAGCGCTTTTTTATCTTTCTCAATAATCTTTTTATTTTCTTCGATAATCTTCTTATTCTCCGCAACTTCTCGCTCATATGCCCGTATATCCAGATAATACTCTTCACGGTCGCGGCAGCGCTTAAGAATCTGCTCTTCGGCGCTTAACTGGAAAATGGTTTTGGATGCTTCATTAATGTATTGGTCTTTCGCTGCTAACATTTTGATTTCCTCCCATGTGGTGGCTTTAAAAA
>JAMPCN010000134.1 GCA_023666125.1 Bacillus sp. (in: firmicutes)
TCGAACTTGGCGCGGCGCTGAAAAATGTCGTGGCGCTGGCGGCGGGTATTGCGGACGGACTCGGCTACGGCGATAATACGAAAGCGGCGCTTATTACAAGGGGGATTGCGGAAATCGCAAGACTTGGAACCGCAATGGGCGGCAGAATAGAAACGTTTACCGGTTTGACGGGAATCGGCGATTTGATTGTGACCTGTGCCTCCATGCATTCCAGAAACAGACGCGCGGGTATCCTGATTGGAAAAGGGTATACGATGGAAGAGGCGATGGCAGAGGTAAAAATGGTCGTAGAGGGCGTATATTCAGCCAAGGCGGCTATGGGGCTTTCCAGGAAATACAATGTCCAGATTCCGATTATCGAACAGGTGAATGAAGTTTTATTTGAGGGAAAATCAGCGGCGGAGGCGGTTGCAAGCCTGATGCTTCGCGATAAGAAAATCGAGAATCCGCTGATACCGTGGCAAGTGTGAGAAGAACTTCTAACCACTTGCAGCATGGGCTGTTTCGTGAAGAAGTTCTTTTCACACTTATATCTGCGCTACAATTTCCGCGGTCGTTTTCGGCCAGTTCATGGTATAGATGTGGATGCCGTTCACGCCGTGCGCTTTTAAATCCAAAATCTGGCGGACGGCATAGTCGATACCGGCTTTCCGCATATCTTCTTTACTTTCCCCATGGTTGGCAATCATATCCGATAACGCTTTCGGTACGGAAGAACCGGAGAGCGTCACGCTGGTGCCAATCTGCTTTGCGCTGATAACAGGCATAATACCGGCGCAGATGGGAACGTTAATGCCCGCTTTTTCGGCGCGTTCCCTGAAACGGTAGAAAATATCGTTATCAAAAAAAAGCTGCGTAATCAAAAAACTTGCGCCCGCATCCACTTTTTCTTTTAAATGCGCTAAATCGCTTTCAAAACTTTCCGCTTCATAGTGTTTTTCCGGATAGCATGCTCCGGCAATCTGTAGGGACGTATGCGCTTTTAAGTAGCGTATCATATCGGAGGCATAGAAAAATTCCCGCCCGTTATACTGTTCGTCCGTCATTGCCTGCGGTCTGTCGCCGCGAAGCGCCATCACATAATGAACGCCCTCTTTTTCCAACAGTTCACAGTTTTTTCTAAGGTCGTCCTGCTTAAAGCCGACACAGGTCATATGCGCGATTGTGTCAATATGTAATCGGTTCTGGATATAGGATACAATTTCAACGGTCTTTCCGGCTCTGGAACCGCCTGCGCCGTAAGTACAGCTGATAAAGTCGGGCTGTAATGCCGCAAATGAGTCCAGCTTACCGAAAACCGCCTGAAATTCATCCTCCGTTTTCGGCGGAGAAACCTCGAAAGAAAGACTGGTTTTTGTTTTATTGAGTAAGTCGCTTATCATTTTGTTTTTCCTTTCTGCCGTGGGATAGTTTGTATATAAAATTCTTGCTTTTAAGCCTAAAATATCGTAACATAAATTTAGATATTTAGCAAGAAAAGCAGATTTTTACAGTATCGATAACAGAAATAAATGAACCGGAAAGGGAAATCAGAATATGAGTGAACAAAAAAGCGCATTTACAAGTACCTCGCAATATGTGGCTTCCAGAGAACTGCTTGCCAGCGTCAACGTGGCAGTTGCGCTGCAAAAACCGCTGTTAATAAAAGGAGAGCCGGGAACAGGAAAGACAATGCTGGCACAGGCGGTTGCAGAATCGCTTGATAAAAAGCTTGTCATCTGGAACATCAAGTCTACAACGAAAGCACAGGATGGCCTGTATATGTACGATACGATACAGAGGCTTTACGATGGGCAGTTCGGGGAAGAGGGCGTAGATGATATTGCCAGATATATTAAGCTCGGCAAACTGGGAGAGGCGTTCGATTCCGAAGAGCAGGTTGTTTTATTAATTGACGAAATCGATAAGGCGGATTTGGAATTTCCCAATGATTTATTATGGGAATTAGACCAGATGGAGTTTTATATCCACGAGACGAAACGTACCGTGAAAGCAAAGCACAGGCCAATCGTTATTATAACGTCCAATGCGGAAAAGGAATTGCCGGATGCTTTTCTTAGAAGATGTATTTTCCACTATATAGACTTCCCGAATGCAGAGTTGATGGAAGAAATTGTCAAGACGCACTATCCGGATGTGGAGGAGAAGTTATTAAAAGATGCGATGGAGGTCTTTTACTGGATACGTTCTATTAAGGATATCCGTAAAAAACCGAGTACATCAGAGTTGATTGACTGGATTAACGCTTTGCAGATAGGCGGCATTCCGACGGATAAGTTAAGAGAAGAATTACCGTTTATCGGCGTGGTTGTTAAAAAGGACGAAGACTTGGAAACAATAAGGCATCGGACGGACTAAGATTTGGCGGGCGCTGCACAAAGCGGCTTGAGAAAAGGACGTGGTTATCTATGTTTGGTAAATTTTTCTATACGTTAAAGGCAAAGGGGCTACATGTTACCTTAACGGAATGGCTGACGCTACAGGAGGCGCTGTCAAAGGGGCTGTGCAACAGTTCTTTAACGGATTTTTATTATACCGCGAGAATGATACTCGTGAAATCGGAGACGGAATTTGATAAGTTTGATATGGCTTTTGACGAGGTATTTAAAGGAATTCAGTCGGAAAACGAAATCAGCAAGAATATGTTAAGATGGCTGGATAAGTCGGATTTTATAGACGAGCAGCACGAAGAAATGCGGCACGTCATGAATGAGGAACAGGTGACTATCGATAAAGAGGACGTGGAGCAGAAATTCAAAGACCGTCTGCGCGACCAGGATTCCGAACATAACGGCGGAAGTTTCTGGATTGGCACGATGGGAAAAACATCTTTTGGAAATACGGGCGGCAATATGGGCGGTATCAGAGTAGGTGGTTCGACCGGCTACCAGTCGGCATTTCAGGTAGTTGGCGCAAGAAAATACCGGGATTTTCGCGACGACAGGATTTTAGACAACAGACAGTTTCAGATGGCGCTGAGAAAACTGCGGCAGTTTTCCTCAAAGTTAGACATTCCGAAAACGGAGCTGGATATTGACGGTACGATTGATAAGACCTGTAATAACGGCGGTTGTCTTCAGATTGTGATGGAGAGACCGAGAAAAAATGCAGTCAAACTGCTATTATTAATGGATTCCGGCGGAACGATGATTCCGTATAGCAATTTATTAAACGAGTTGTTTCAGTCGGTGCATAAGTCGAATCATTATAAAGATGTCAAAACCTATTATTTCCATAACTGCATTTATTCCAAGCTATACAAAACGCCGGAATGCGAAAATGGCGATTGGATTGATACGGAGTGGATGTTCCGCAATCTCGACAGCGACTATAAAGTGATTATCGTCGGAGATGCGGCAATGGCGCCGGAGGAGCTTTACTCCACAACAGGAAACTACAGAGGACCAAATGGCGGACTTTCCGGTATGGAATGGCTGCAGCTTATGAAAAGGCACTATAAGAAAATTGTCTGGATGAACCCGAAAATGGCTCCCGGCCACGCGCCTTGGAGAGAGGCGGAGACCGCCATCAAAGGGATGTTCCCGATGTATAAGCTGACCGTGGACGGACTAAACAGGGCGATGGTGAAACTGATGGTGAATAAGTAGGAAGCCGTCACAAAAGTTAGAATGTCGTCTGGTAAGGAGAACCAAAAAGCAATGAGTGAAAAAAATATACTGAAAAAAAATTGGTTTACTATTATTATTTTGCTTGTTTTTATTTGTGTAGTTATATATTGTACGA
>JAMPCN010000135.1 GCA_023666125.1 Bacillus sp. (in: firmicutes)
TGTCGAACGCGCATGAATCTTATCATCTACCAAATGATGCAGTTTCAGATAGTGCATATGCCCGATTGTTACGGGTGCGTCAAAGAACTCTCCCGTTCTGCCGTCACGGAGTCTTACTTTACCGTCTCTGGAAATCGGAACGCCCTTCCATACTTCGCGGTAATCCCGGTTTTCGGACAAATACTCCATAACTTCCGGTAAAAGTTCATCTTTATGCTTTTTCTCAAATTCTTCCCACTCCAGATTGACGTAATCATTCGCCAAATCCAGCGTGTCCATAATATCGTTTTCTTTTGCACCGTCAAATACCGGCGTCGCTACGTTAAAGCCAAGCGCTTTCGCCGCTAAAGAAAGGTGGATTTCCAGCACCTGTCCAATATTCATACGAGACGGCACGCCCAGCGGATTGAGTACGATATCTAACGGGCGTCCGTTCGGCAGATAAGGCATATCCTCTACCGGCAGGACACGGGAAACAACACCCTTGTTACCATGGCGGCCTGCCATCTTATCACCGACAGAAATTTTTCTCTTCTGCGCAATATAGATGCGGACAGCCTGATTGACACCGGGCGATAACTCGTCTCCGTTATCCCTTGTAAATACTTTGGCATTGACAACAATACCATATTCTCCATGCGGCACTTTCAAAGAAGTATCGCGGACTTCACGCGCTTTTTCACCGAAAATGGCACGTAACAGCCTTTCCTCCGCGGTCAGTTCCGTTTCGCCTTTCGGCGTTACCTTACCGACTAAGATATCTCCGGCGCGCACTTCCGCACCGATTCTGATAATGCCTCTTTCGTCCAAATCTTTCAACGCGTCATCACCAACACCCGGAACGTCTCTGGTGATTTCCTCCGGTCCTAATTTCGTATCACGCGCTTCCGCTTCATATTCTTCGATATGAACCGACGTATATACATCCTCCTGCACCAGTCTTTCACTCAGCAGTACGGCGTCTTCATAGTTATAGCCTTCCCATGTCATAAAACCGATAAGCGGGTTCTTACCAAGAGCCAGCTCGCCGCCCTCCGTGGACGGACCATCGGCGATAACCTCGCCCTGCGCTACATGATTGCCCTTAAATACGATAGGCTTCTGATTATAGCAGTTAGACTGGTTGCTTCTGGAAAACTTAGCCAGATGATATTCGTCTTTTTCACCATCATCATAAGTCATCTTAATTAATTCGGAAGAAACATAGTCAATCGTTCCTGCCTTTCTCGCCAGCACGCAGACACCGGAATCGACTGCCGCCTTGGGTTCCATACCCGTACCGACTACCGGCGCTTCCGTAAATAATAACGGCACTGCCTGACGCTGCATGTTGGATCCCATCAGCGCACGGTTTGCGTCATCATTCTGTAAAAAAGGAATCAATGCGGTCGCCACGGAAAATACCATCTTAGGCGATACGTCCATGTAATCGAACATTGCCTTCGGATATTCCTGTGTTTCCTCTTTATAACGACCGGAAATACTGTTTCTGGTAAAATAGCCGTTTTCGTCCAGCGGCGCAGATGCCTGCGCTACATGGTAATTATCTTCTTCATCCGCCGTCATATATACCACTTCATCCGTAACACGCGGATTCTGCGGATCGCTCTTATCGATTTTGCGGTAAGGAGCCTCCACAAAACCATATTCGTTAATCCTTGCATAAGATGCAAGTGAGTTAATCAAACCAATGTTAGGGCCTTCCGGCGTCTCAATCGGACACATTCTGCCATAGTGCGTATAATGAACGTCTCGAACCTCGAATCCGGCTCTGTCACGCGACAGACCGCCCGGACCCAATGCAGACAGACGTCTTTTATGCGTCAACTCGCCCAGCGGGTTGTTCTGGTCCATAAACTGGGACAACTGGGAAGAACCGAAAAACTCCTTTACCGCAGCCTGTACGGGTTTAATATTAATCAATACCTGCGGAGAAATCTCCTCCACGTCATGCGTCGTCATTCTTTCACGGACAACTCTTTCCAGTCTGGACAGACCGATACGGTACTGGTTCTGTAAAAGTTCTCCTACCGCACGGATACGTCTGTTGCCCAAATGGTCTATATCATCATCATTTCCGATGCCATACTCCAAATGGATATTATAATTAATAGAAGCAATAATATCTTCCTTTGTAATATGTTTCGGAATCAGTTCATGTACATTTTTCTGAATTGCCTCTGCGAGAACCTCCGGATCGCCGCTGTATTCATCCAGAATCTGTTGCAATACAGGATAATAAACGAGTTCCGTAACGCCAAGTTCTCTTGGATTACACTCAACAAAGTGAGTAATGTCTACCATCATGTTAGACAATACTTTTACATTCTTTTCCTCTGTCTGAATCCATACATAAGGAATGGCCGCGTTCTGAATGTCATCAGCCATTTCGGCCGTCACTTTATCACCGGCTTTCGCAAGCACCTCCCCTGTCGTGGTATCCACAACGTCCTGCGCAAGTATGTGATTTCTGATACGGTTTCTAAACATCAGTTTTTTATTAAATTTATATCTGCCGACTTTCGCCAAATCATATCTTCTGGGGTCAAAAAACATAGCGTTAATCAGGCTTTCCGCACTTTCCACGCTAAGAGGCTCTCCCGGACGGATTTTTTTGTACAACTCTAAAAGACCTTCCTGGTGATTCTCCGCAACGTCTTTTGTGAAACTGGCTTCAATTTTAGGTTCATCGCCGAAAAGTTCCCTGATTTCATCATTGGAACCAACTCCCAGCGCCCTGATAAGTACGGTGATGGGAACCTTTCTTGTCCTGTCAACGCGTACATAAAACACATCATTGGAATCCGTTTCGTATTCCAACCATGCGCCACGATTCGGAATGAGTGTGGATGCAAACAGCCTTTTACCGATTTTATCATGGCTAATCGCATAATAAATACCCGGTGAACGCACTAACTGGCTGACGATGACACGCTCCGCGCCATTGATAATAAATGTGCCGGTCTCCGTCATAAGAGGCAAATCACCCATAAAAATTTCATGTTCCGTAATCTCGTCCTTTTCTTTATTAATCAGACGAACTTTTACTTTTAACGGCGCCGCGTAATTTGCATCTCTTTCCTTGCATTTTTCAATAGAATACTTGATGTCATCCTTGCACAGCTCAAAATCTACAAATTCCAGACTCAGATGTCCGCTGTAATCTGAAATAGGAGAAATATCGTCAAAAACTTCTTTCAGCCCCTCGTCCAAAAACCACTGATAGGAGTTCTTCTGAACCTCGATCAGATTGGGCATTTCCAGGACTTCCTTCTGCCGTGAATAACTCATACGTAAACCTTTCCCGGCCTGC
>JAMPCN010000136.1 GCA_023666125.1 Bacillus sp. (in: firmicutes)
CACTTGACTTTTAATCAAGTTGTCTGGGGTTCGAATCCCCAGTGGCTCATTGAAATAAGAAGATGAAGTGGAATGGGGATTCGAACCCCTGTTCGACATCCCCAGTGGCTCATTGAAATAAGAAGATGAAGTGGAATGGGGATTCGAACCCCTGTTCGACATCCCCAGTGGCTCATTGAAATAAGAAGATGAAGTGGAATGGGGATTCGAACCCCTGTTCGACATCCCCAGTGGCTCATTGGTAATAACCCGAAATCTATTAAGTGGATTTTAGGGTTATTTTTTAGCCCTGTAAAAATAGGAGAAAAGGCCATGAATAACCTGGATATGACAAAAGGGGAGGCCGGAAAACACCTGTTGCAATACGCCCTGCCCCTTATTCTGGGAAATTTCTTTCAGTTGACATACAATGTTGTAGATTCCGTTATCCTGGGGCGTTTCGTGGGCAAAGAAGCGCTTGCCGCGTCAGGCATGGCAAATCCGGTTATCAATCTTATGATTCTTGGCATTTCCGGCGTTTGTCTGGGCGCGGGCGTTATGATGAGCGAATTTTTCGGTGCAGGCAAATGGGAAATGCTGAAAAAAGAAGTTGCAACTATCAGTATATTCGGCTGCGGTATCGCCGTTTTTATCGCGCTTTTGGGAATTGTTTTTACAGTTCCGCTGTTACGGGCATTGAGCGTGCCAAACGAGCTTGTCAGTATGACAGACCCCTATTTAAAGATAATATTTACCGGCGTTCCGTTTGTATTTTTTTATAATGCGCTTTCCATGGCGTTAAAAAGCACGGGCGATTCTAAGGCAACCCTTAAATTTCTGGTTTTTTCCTCGCTGCTAAACGCCGCGCTGGATTTGATATTCATAGGCGGACTGGGATATGGAATTATCTGTTCATCAATAACGACTGTTATTTCAGAAGCGGCTTCCGTTTTGCTTTCGCTTGTTTATATATATCGGAAAGCGGATTATCTTTGTCCGGCAAGACAGGATATCAGAGTGGACAGGGCATTGCTTACCAAAACGCTGCAATACGGAGGCATAACGGCATTACAGCAGTTGTGCCAGCCGCTTGGGAAACTTTTGATACAGGGTTCGGTCAATAAGCTTGGCATCGACGCCATTGCGGCATATAATATCGTGACGCGCATAGATGATTTTGCCTATACGCCCCAGCAGAGCATCGCGCATGGCATTACCACCTTTGTTGCGCAAAACCGTGGCGCGGGAAAAGTTGAAAGAGTCCGGGAGGGATTTAAGAAAGGGCTTTACTTGGAAGTTTTATACTGGATACTGCTCTGCATGATGGTATTTTTGGGAAATAGAGTCATCATATCGCTTTTTATTGATGTGGAAACGGAACAAAACATTATGCTGATAGGCAGCCGTTATTTGGCGACAATGGCTTTTTTTTATCTGTTCCCGGCGTTCACAAACGGCATTCAGGGATTTTTCAGAGGAATGGGCGATATGAAAATAACGTTGATTTCCACCTATATCCAGGCGAGTCTCAGGGTGGTATTTACCGCTATATTAACGCCGCATATGGGCATTTATGGGATATGTTTTGCAGCCGCTATCGGATGGATATGTATGCTTTTATATGAGGTTCCCTGCTATTTCAGGCGGAAGAAGTAATTGCATTCGATTATTAATTGTAGTAATATAAATAATACGCGGTCATTTTGTACCGGACGGTGCAGACGCAAAGAAAGGCGAGATTATTATGATGGAACAGACAAAAGAGAATAAAATGGGTATAATGCCTGTCAACAAGCTGTTACTTACCATGTCGCTTCCAATGGTGATATCCATGCTGGTACAGGCGTTATATAACGTGGTGGACAGTATTTTCGTTGCCAGAATCAATGAAAATGCGCTGACGGCGGTTTCGCTGGCATTCCCGATTCAGAGTTTGATGATTGCCGTAGCGGCGGGAACCTGCGTCGGCATTAATGCGGTGCTTTCCCGTTCTTTAGGTGAAAAGGATTACGATAAAGTCAATAAGAGTGCATGTAACGGTATTATTTTAATGGCGGTCAGCTACTGTATCTTTTTGCTGGTCGGTATCTTTGGGGCGGCTCCCTTTTATAAAAGCCAGACGCAGGATGCGGAGATTGTGCAGTTCGGCATAGATTATCTGACCGTTATCTGCTGCTGTTCTCTTGGCATTTTCACGCAGTTTACGTTTGAAAAACTCTTACAGGCGACAGGCAAAACTTTTTATACGATGATTACGCAGGGTGTGGGCGCGATTGTGAATATCATTTTAGACCCTATTTTGATATTCGGACTTATGGGAATGCCGCGTATGGGTGTAAGGGGAGCCGCGGTCGCAACCGTGATTGGACAGACTATCGCGGGAATTTTAGCAATTTATTTTAACTATGCCAAAAACGAGGAAGTGAAAATTAAGCGCGACGGGCTGAGACTGGAGGGAGAGATTGTAAAACAGATTTACATGATAGGCGTACCTTCCATGATTATGCAGGCAATCGGCTCACTGATGACCTATGGCATGAATCTGATACTGATATCGTTTTCCTCGACGGCAACGGCGGTATTCGGCGTCTATTATAAATTGCAGAGTTTCGTCTTTATGCCTATTTTCGGTATGAATAACGGTTTGGTGCCGATTCTGGCTTATAACTTTGGAGCGGGTAAAAAAGAACGTTTTATAAAGGCAATCAAACTTGGCATTATGTATGCGGTGATTGTCATGCTGATAGGATTGGCTGTGTTCAATCTGGTTCCGGAAACGCTTTTATCATTTTTTGACGCGTCGGAGACCATGATGGAAATCGGTGTGCCTGCGCTTCGTACCATCAGTATCAGCTATCTCTTCGCAGGCTTTTGCATTATCTGCGGTACGGTGTTCCAGGCATTGGGAAATGCGGTTTACAGCATGATTGTGTCGATTGCAAGACAGTTGGTCGTACTGCTTCCGGCGGCATACCTGCTTTCCTTAACGGGCAGCGTAAACAACGTCTGGTGGGCATTCCCGATAGCCGAGGTGATGTCTTTAATGATGACAATCTTCTTTATGATTAGAATCAGCCGCAGTGTTATCAGCCATATCGGAGAGACTGCATAGTCACGGAAATCAATTTTCAGTTTCATTCTTTTTGGAACGGCAGGACAAAGATAAATCCCTTGTCGGTACGCTTTCGCTTCGTGAAAAACACAACGGCAGTAAATTCGTGAAAGACCTCATTAACTGCCGGTGTTTTTCAAGAACCTCCGCGGGATTTATCTCTATCCTGCCGCCTCTAAACCAAAGTGATAACTAAAAATTGATT
>JAMPCN010000137.1 GCA_023666125.1 Bacillus sp. (in: firmicutes)
AGTACGAAAAGCGTTCAGGATTTTGTATAGAACCGCAATTCTTCCCTGATGCAATCAACACATTTGACGAAAAACCAATCCTGAAAAAGGGCGAAACCTATAACCGCGAAATAATTTATTCCTTCAGCACTTAATATTTATTAACATAGTCTAAAGTTTCATCTTAAAATTACCGACAAATAAAACAATAGTGACAAAAGAAGGTAAAAGTTGAAAATGGAGTTTTCAGAATATTATATACAGAGTAATAATGGTAAGAAGTTTTCCAAGCGCGATTTAGAGAAGAGTATAAATCGCGAGCAGCTTGGAGTGTCCGCGTTTGTTCAGGGTACAGATGCGGAAGAATCAAATCATTTGTCGTTATTTGATAAACTGGATATGAATAAAGACGGGAAGCTAGACAAGGGCGAATTAGATATATTGTTCAAGAAGTTGACAACGTATGCGACGAAGAATGGGGATAATGTATTAGATGAATATGAAGCGCAAGCGTATTTAGACGAGTTGGATGGATTTTTCCCTGGTGTAGGGAACCAATTGCGTGGGATGGGAGTGAGTGCATCGGATTTAATAACGTTTGTGCAGAAGGTTATTGAGTCACCGGACATGACAGGTGCGAATGAATTTCAGAGTAAGGTATTAATTCCGTATGAAGTAAAGGGAGCGATGCCTAAGCGAGAATTTAGCGAAGAGCAGATGAAGGAATTTGCGGTAAAGAATCTTCGTGAGATGTATGAGATAATGAATGGAATAGCGGAGCAGTCCGATGCGGATCTTGATGCAGAGTTAAGTGAGATAGGCTTTAAGTTTACGGATTTGTTGTTAGTGCCGTTTGTTTACCGTCAGGTAAAGCGAACGAATAAGAAGGATGCGCATGAGAGTAATGCCCTAACGACCAGAATGTTGTTGGATGCGCAGGCAAAAAGTATTGAGTTTTTAGAGAAGTCTTTGAGTGAAGAAGGCTTAACGTATAGAGAATATTACGGATTTAAGAAAGAGTGTTTGAAGTCAGCGCTTATTGCATCCGGATGGTCAGCAACGGATAAGAGTCTTGATGCGCGTTTGGACAGTGTAACGTTTGAGGGTTTGGATGTTTTGGCAGCGAAATGTTTGGAGGATCCTGCCGGCACTGTAAAGATGTTTAAGGCAGGGACAGAGGAACCGGAGACGCAAACTCGTTTAATCCCCAAGATTAATGGTGATATGCTGGTAAAGAGTCCGGCGCCAAAAATGGTACCTCGTCAAGCAGCATATGATGAGCGAGCATTGGATGAGTTGGTACCGTTTGAGAAAGTATTTAGAGATGTCCGCGGACAGGAGTATGAAGATAAAGCGGTGAAGCATTTTCTTGCGGTAGAGAGTATGCTTTACTATGCTCCGTTGGATAAGGAGCGTGAGCTTGCGTATCAGAAAGAATCTTCAGGTGCGTATTTGAAAGCGTTTGGACAACCAGAAAGAGAGTTATTCACTTCAATCAAGGCGGACAATACCAGAGCGGATTTGAAGTTACGAACAGCTGTAATGGATGGAAGCGGTCAGGAAGTAACCGAGTTATTAAAGATGGGCGAGTCCGGTAATAAACATTATGTGGTGCCGGATAGAGATTTGTTGGCGGAAGCGGTTCCTTTGAGTGAGGAGCAGTTGCAGAATCTGGGTGGTAATATCTTGTATAATTTGGTATCTCCTGCGGCATCAATGTTAAACCAGTATTATGAGGATACGAAGAACCATTTGTTAGACGGTAATGCGACGAGGCAAGGATTTCGTATCTGGGGTAAATTGTTGACATTTGGTAATATAGATACGATTCATGATGATTTAGCAAAAATAAACGACTTAAATTTAAAAGCGATACATTTGACAACGACGAGAAATCCGGAAAGTTTTAAGAAGTTATTTAAGGATATAACTGGTCAAGAGTATTCTGTAGAGAAGATGCAGGAATTGGCTAATTTAATCCAGTTGGGAGAGGCGCCGGATAGTGAGAAGTATAAGTCAGCGGTGAAGTCAGCGTTTGGCTTGGATTTGAGTAATCTTGTATCAGAGACAGAGAGTTCTGTAAATACGCAGCGTCAAGCGGGTCAGATAACAGGTATAGTTCAGATGATAGCGGTAACCGGCGGTTTGGGCGAGCTTGCTGTGTTTAAGAATGCTGCATCCGCATCAATGGCAGCGTTTGGAGAGCTAGGCGGTTCAATGGTAGCCGGAGCAATGAATATGGGTACCTATGAGGCGTTAATGGAGACAGGCAATGTAATAGGTCGTTCCGTGTATAACAAGAAATCTCCAACGATGGCAGATTTGGAAGGTGTTGTAAAGAATACCGCACATGGAATGGCGTTTGGTGCTGCAGCAGGAGTTGTGCATAAGTTTATGGTCAATCCGGTAATGAAGAAGATTGATCCAAAAATCCAGACAAGAGCGTTAGAAAAAGTTGACAAGATGTTGGGCAAGGGTTCTCTGTTGACCGGCACGGAGTTATTGACGACAATACAGAAGACGAGTCCGTTGCTGATAGCGCAGACCGGAGGGTTTCTTGCGGAGGTAGCCGGATTTACGGGTTATAGCGTTTTGGAGAAAGCGTTTACGGATATAGTAACGGGCGATTTTAAGTTACCTGATACGGAAGATAATCTTGAGCTGGTGAAGGCGTTTTTCGAATATATAGGAGAGACATTTGACGAGCAGTTTGAGACCTTGGGAACTATAAAGGGCTTAGGTCAGTTACTGCAATTTATGCGTGGCGGCAAGGTAGCGATGTCCGGAATTGGTCAACGTATGAAGGATACGGGTTTAGACGACGTAACAATAAAAGAGCGTGTGGGCGAAGACGGAAAGAAAAGCTATTTAATGACGTATAAAGACGGTTCATATAAGCAGGTAAGCAGTTTAGAAGAGGCAGTCGGTCGTTTGAATGCACAGTTAAACGGGAAAAAAGCTCAACTTATTCTCGCTGATTTGGTTGAACTCCTTGATAATAACAAGAAAGCAAAAGAAGCCGAACCGGTGGTAGAAGTGTCTACTACCGAAACACCAAAAACAACTGCGACTGTTGCTGAAGCACCAAAAGAGCCCGTGGCTCAAGAACCGGTTAAACCGTCTAAACCGGTTTCAGAGATGACTGAAGCCGAAATGATTGAAAGATACAGTGAGTTGAGCAAAACCGGTATAGTTGGAGAAGAATTGCTTACCTTGACTCTTGAACTTCAAGAAAAGGGTTATAGATTTGGGCAGGATGGTAGGTTGGATTTTGCCTACAATCCTAAC
>JAMPCN010000138.1 GCA_023666125.1 Bacillus sp. (in: firmicutes)
GGTGTAATCCGGCCGCCTTTTTTCAGATAATAAAGCGTATCTAACATAATATAAATACTGGAATTGAACTTATCTTTTTCCAGAATCTCCTTGATTTGGGCCGCGCTCTTTCCCTGCTTGGCCAGCATCAGCGCATCTAACACCGACTGTCTCTGGGTAATGGAAATACGCTGGTTATTGACAACCTGCACCCTGCCCTCATAATCCTCCGAAAGCATAACCGCACTCTGACAGGAACCGCTTAATCCGCTGGACATTGGAATATGCACGATTTCGTCATAATCCTTTAATAATTCATCCCAGAGTTTCAAAACGGACTCCGGCGTCGGCTGACTGGTGACAACGGCCGCCCCGGCCGCCAGTTTTTCATAAAATTCCGCCTGCGTCAGCGTAATGTCTTCATAATAAGTTTCTTCATCAATCATAAACGGCATCGGCAGGACGGATACCCCCATTTCCTTTGCCTGCTTTTGCGTAATCCCGCTGTTACTGTCCGTAACGATTGCAATTTTTGACATATGGTAACCCCCATCATATTTATATTGTCCTAAAATCAACAGCATCCTGAACCGACTGTTCCAAAACCGCCCGAAGCCTGCTATGTACCTCGCTTTCAAGGCGCGGGTCATCTGCATAAACGGCATCCGCTTCCTCGCTTGCCTGCTGTAAAACGGAGGCATCCGTATAAATATCCCCCAGGGCAAACGTCATGATTCCGCTCTGTCTGATACCAAACAGATCGCCCGGTCCGCGCATCTTCAAATCCTGGCTTGCAATATAGAAACCGTCGTTTGATTCATTTAAAATCTGCAGCCGCTCCATCGTCTCTTTATTGTCGGATGTGCTGATAAAAATACAGTAGGACTGATGAGCGCCGCGCCCGACGCGCCCTCTAAGCTGGTGTAAGCCCGCCAGTCCGAAACGCTCTGCGTTTTCTATCATCATCACCGTGGCATTCGGTACGTTGATGCCGACCTCAATAACGGTCGTCGAGACAAGCACGTCGATATGGTGC
The DNA here is from genome assembly GCA_023666125.1 of Bacillus sp. (in: firmicutes). Taxonomy (GTDB): domain Bacteria; phylum Bacillota; class Clostridia; order Lachnospirales; family Lachnospiraceae; genus UBA3282. The sequence goes on from JAMPCN010000138.1 coordinate 1,016, forward strand.
GCCTCAAACTGCTCCATAATCCGATTTTTTTCTGCCGGTTTCATCTTCCCGTGCAGAGAGGCTACCTGAATGGAGGGCGGCAAAACGGCCTTTAGTTTCGCCGTATAGGAAACGACATCCTCCAATTCGTCCATCTGCCCCTCTTCCACCATCGGACAGATGACGTACGCCTGTCTGCCCGCGTTTACTTCCTTTTCAATAAAACGGTATGCCGTTTCACGGTAGGACGGGCCTACAACACAGTTTTTCACCGCCAGCCTGTCGGCCGGTAACTCATCCAGTACGGAAATATGCAAATCCCCGTATAAGATAATGGCTAACGTCCTCGGTATCGGCGTCGCGCTCATAACAAGCACATGTACAAAGCTGCCTTTCCCGGCAAGCGTTTCCCGCTGTCTGACACCGAAACGGTGCTGCTCGTCGGTAATGACAAGCGCCAGTTTATGGTACTGCACCTTATCCTGAATTAACGCATGGGTTCCGATAATAATATCGGCCTCGCCGTTTTCTATCTGCGCATATATGACCTTTCTATCTTTAGCCGTTGTAGAACCGGTCAGTAATACCGGATGTATGACAAGCGCGTATTTTTCCTTTAACTGCATAAGCGCATCAAAATGCTGCTTCGCCAAAACTTCCGTAGGCGCCATCATCGCGCCCTGTGCGCCGTTTGCCGCACACATCATAAGCGATAAGAAAGCTAAAATGGTCTTTCCGGAGCCGACATCGCCCTGGATTAACCTGTTCATAACGGTTTCACTGCATAAATCCGCCTGAATTTCCCCCCATACTTTCTGCTGTGCATTCGTCAACCGGTACGGTAACGCTTCTATCAGCCGTTTTGTCTCGGCGACTTCTATCATGCGATAGTGATTCGGCTGCGCACCCCCGTCGGATTTCATCCTGCGAAGCATCATGATAAACAAAAAAAACTCGTCAAAAACAAGCCTTTTTCTGGCCTGTAATAACGTTTCCCTATCCGCCGGAAAGTGCATCTGGTAAACAGCGTCTTTTCGCGGCATAAACCGATATTTGCGCATAACAGGCTCCGGTAGGAACTCTTCTTGCGGCATACATACCGAAAAGGCCTGCGTTACGGCTTTTGTCAGGGCATGATTGCTAAGACCCTTTGTCAACATATATTTCGGCAGCAGATGATTGGTCATGCTCTCATATTCTTCCGGTTTATATGTTTTGGCCTGCTCCATCACAAGTTTATTTCCCTTTTGCTGCACCAGGCCCCGGAAGATATAAAAAGTTCCCTTTTTTAACGAGTTTTTCAGATAAGGCATATTAAAATAGGTCATCTGCATCACGCCGGAAGCATCCTGCACGGTAAAACTCAAAATGCTCAGATTCCGGACATGCCTAAGCGCCATATTCCCGGTGATTACGCCGCGGATGGCGACGCGCTCCCCGGCGGACGCTTTGGCGATTGTTACGGGCGGCTCAAACTGTTCATAATCCCTCGGATAGTAATGCAGCAATTCTTCCGCTTGTGTAATCCCCAGTTTTGCAAAAAGCTTGGCCGTCTTGTCGCCGATTCCTTTTAATGCGGTGATTTCCATAGTTATTTTTACCCTATTCTACAGAAACAATATAATAGTAAATGGGCTGTCCGCCGTACTGCAATTCAATATCGCAGCCATCGTACTTTTTCCCGACTTCATCCCGAATCGCCTCAGCGTCTTCTTCCGTTACATCCGCGCCGTAGTAAATGCTGATTAATTCCATCTCCTCCGACATCATTTCATCTATCATCTGAAGCGTAACATCCCTTAACGCGTCTCCGACAGATAAAATCCCTTTATCGCCGATACCCATAAAGTCGCCCTGTTTAATTTCCTTATCGTCGATTGTCGTATCTCTTACGGCATAAGTGACCTGTCCGGTATGCACGTTTTTAATTTCCTGCGTCATGGTCTGTGTATTTTCTTCAACGGACATGTCCGGAACATAGTTGACGATTGCCGTGATCCCCTGCGGCACAGTCTTTGTAGGGATAACGATGATATTTTTATCCTCCACTAACGTCTGCGCCTGGTTCGCCGCCAAAATAATATTCTTATTATTCGGCAGGATATAAATATTGTCCGCATTGACTTTCTCAATCGCCTGTAACATATCCTCCGTGCTGGGGTTCATCGTCTGCCCGCCCTCGATAATATAATCCACGC
>JAMPCN010000013.1 GCA_023666125.1 Bacillus sp. (in: firmicutes)
ATATGCTTTTGAGTTATTCTACCATTATTTGTTTGATTTGTCACTATATTTTGTAAAAAAATATTTCAAATTTTATCATATTTGAACTTCAATATCAATAGAAATACACAAAAAGTAACATATCTGCTAATTTTTGTGCATTTCTACGCTATTTTACAACCTTTCCATAAACCTCCATCTGACTGAGCGCCGGAAATGGCGATGGGTCATCCGCCTTCAACAGGTTGCCAAGCTTTATCCATGTTATCTTCTTTGGTTCAAAGGTTATCTCATGCGGCAGGCTGCTCTTTTCCAGTTTCCATATCAGTTCGCTCTTATCGGAAAAACTAAGCGTCACTTGCTTCCACCAGTTGTCATGCGGAAAATCCGACCTTGTATAAAGAACAACCTTATCTATTTCCACTTCCCTGCCGAAATCTACCGTCATTTCCGCGTCGTCCTGCATATTGATACCCCACGATTCATAAGGCCATTCACCGTGGGAGCGGTTCTCGCACACGCCGTCAATCGCATTTCTTGCCGCGAACACGGATTCGCCCCGTGTTTCCACATTTGCAAAGGCATGAGGAAAACAGTTGGTCTCCCCGTGCTGGTCGCACACGTTAAGCGCAAGATTCCGGTAAGCGTATACTTCATCTTCTCTTGCTGTTCTGGCATACAAATAATGCCTATTTCCGTAAAATACCTTGGGCGAATAGCAGATACGCTTCTCCCCGAACGGAATCTGGAAAGAAACATTATCCGTAACATAGCAGAATGCCGCCCCTAGAGCATCATCCACCTGCAAAAAAACATGGATGTTCTTCTCGGAAGTCTCTAATACGATTCTGTCGCCCTCTTTATATTCCGCCGTACATACAAGGCTCACCGCGTCCTCGCCGCTGCTTACGCATATGGTTTTGCCGCTGCTGTCCAATACTTTAAGCGCCAATGTTGCCATGTTATTACCATTCCTTTCTTTTTGGATATTAATACTCCCTCGTATACTCTGCATTGACCTCTGTAGTCAAAACTTGTTCCCCTTTCTGTATCCGATACCGCACCGCCGGGATTCTCGTCATCGGATGCAGCAGGTTTGTATTGGGGTCGGCAGGAATAATAAGTCCCTCGCCGTCAGTCTCTTTCGCCGTTACCTGACACATACTGTAGCAGTTTTTAACCGTGGCGGTATTCTCATGATAAGTCTGCTTTTCGCCCTCCACATCAATCTCCACCGCAAAACCGCAGTCGTAGGCTTCGCACTCCCTGTCGCTGATAATCTTATGTTTTCTGATATGTCCGTCTTTTGTCGGAACAACGATCGTTTCCACCACAATGCCCTCATACGGAACCCAGCGGGAATAAACTTCCGTCTCCGAGATACGAAACTCCTCGCAAATCCGGCGCACATATACATAGCCGTTAATAAAAAACGCCAACATAGAGTCCGGCGCCGCCTCATGCACTTCATAGGAAGACTTCGCCACGCTGAACCCAAAACGCGTATCATAAGCAAATTTCCCGTATTTCGCCACTATCTGCCCATGTCCTGCCGGGCTGTATTTGCCGGGTACAAATGCCGTCACATGATTTTTATACCTGTGAATCAGCATATCCGCATAAGGAAGCGCCTTTTGCTCCTCCAACCGCGGCAGCGGTTTTATCTGCGCACTCCAGAAAGGATGTTCATCCGGCAGCATCAAAACCGCAAACGTCTTTAACGCCCAATACGGCGAACCCGGTCCGTTATACCGTTCGCCCATTACCAGATTCGGATAGGCGTAGCCGATTGTCAGAATATCGTTTCTATCAAAAAAGGGCTTTTTCATCCAGTCGCAGAAATGCCGCACAATCAGCCCTTTCATCACGCCGATATCGAAAGGCTCCACTCCCGCCATCAAGCAGGCGCAGAAAAAACTCACCTGTGAAAAGCGGTATGTCAGGGAACGTCCGTAAGGCAGCGACGCGCCATTTTCATCAAACCAGTAGATGAACTGCTGTGCAAAAATGTTCGCCCGCTCTTTATAAAGCGCGCATCTTTCGGGGTCGTCTTTCTCCATCACCTTTGCATAAAACAGGCTGTAAAAATGAATCGCAAAAGAAATATAGTAGTCTTTCTGCCCGGAATCGCCGTCCTGATACCAGCCGTCGCCCAAATAAAAAGAATCTGCGCCGTCAAGATATTTTTCCAGCTTCTCTGCGTCATACTTTCTTCCCAGCTTCTTTAACGCGATATTGACAAGCACTGCAAATAAAACCCAGTTGCAGATAGGAAGTTCATATTCGTTGATGCCGTACAGCCAGTCTGCTAAATTATCTTTCTCTTTTTCGCTTAACGGCTCCCAAATCTTATCCGGTGCCAGAATCAGTCCATACGCCATCGCCGCCATCTCTACAAAACGCTGGTCGAAAGCATGGAATCCTCCCCAGTATTCGGGATTTTCGGGGTCGGTTCCCGCCGTCAGTCCTTTGCGGTAAATCTCTTCAAAGACCGCGTCGTTTCCGCCGCCCGCCCAAAACGGCACAAGCCCCCATAAAATTCTGGAAAAAGCCTCCAGCCTGATGGTACTCTGCTCGTAAGTCGTCGCCGTAACGCCCAGGTCAATGCCCGCCTTTTCCTTTGTATAATACGGAAGTAACGGTCTGATAATCTCCATCAAAAGTTCCTGAAAATCCGCCTTGGAATTTAACTTCCCCTCCCAATCTGTCCTCATATATCTGCCCTTTCCTTATATCTCAGTCTGCGATGTTTGTGTCGGACGTTGCAAACGTCAGCACAAACTCGCGGTTGAAAGAATGCAATTCTTTCAACCTTTACCAATACAGTTTCCAGTCGCCCGCAAGCCTCGTCAACGCCTCCATATAGAAATAATCCCCCCACGAGTTGCACTCGTCCACGCCGTAATGATTACAGGTGTTATAAGGCGAATGATTAGAGTATGTGCTGTGCAGCACAAGCCCGTTAGACGTCTCAAAATCTTTTACCGCATAATTATCATAAAGAGACTTCATAAACTGCTTCGCGTATTTTAAATAAACCGCCGCCTCTTTTTCGTCCAATGACTTAATCATCTCCAGCATACCGCACGCCGCGATGGATGCCGAGGAAGAATCCCTCGGCTGGTCGTCGCCGTCCGTAAATTCCAAATCCCAGAAAGGTATCATATCTTTCGGTAAATGCTCTAAGAAATACTGCGCCACGTTTTTGAAGATATCAATATATTCTTTCCGCCCCGTATACTTATAAGCGAGCGCGCAGCCATAGATGCCCCAAGCCTGCCCTCTTGCCCAGGCGGAGCCGTCGCGGTAGCCCTGACAGGTCGCGCCGTGGTCAGGCGCTCCCGTTTTCATGTCAAAGAAAAACGTATGCCATGTGGAATAATCTTCCCGAATCACATTTTTAATCGCTGTATGGATATGCTTCTCTGCAATATCGCGGTACTTGTTATCACCAGTTTCTTCCGATGCCCAATATAATAAAGGAAGATTTAACAAACAGTCGATAATCAGACGGTAATTTTCCGGCGCGTCCATAGGCCCCCACGCCTGAATAAACTCTCCAACCGGATGGTAGCGCGTAATCAACTGGTCCGCTGCCTTTATCGCCGCTTCCCTGCCTTTTTCGCTGCCCGTCAGCTTATATGCCGCCACACAGGACGGGGAGTACAAAAATCCCATGTCGTGATGGTCTACCTCTATTTTATTATCGATTCTATGCAGAAAACTCTCCACCTGTACGGATGCCGCCGCCTTAAGCGCCGCCGCGTCGTCCGCGCGGTTCTTTTTCAGCGCATACTCATAGGCAAGCCAGATTTCTCCCGTCCAGAAACCGGTCGTCCAGTAGTTGTTTTCTATCGGCTGATAAAAGCCGTTTTCGCTATACGCTTTCTGGAACTTATCCGTAAATTCCGGCAGATTGCGTAACACCTGTTTTGTTGAAAAATCCAGCGCCGCATCCACTTCCTGCCCGGAGATTTCCGCGCTTTTTTCATATAAAATCTTCATATATATACCTCTTTCCCCAATATTTAACTAAGTGCAAACCAATATTATGCAAATATACAATCCATAAGCAGGTACCGTGAGACCGTCGGTACTTATATGCGGTATTTTCGCATATTATGTACCGCTACGGTTGAACTGTAACGAAAGTGCGCCTGTGTTGGATTGTATATTTGGCAGATATAAAATGTATTCTATTAACCTTTCAATCCGGTTGAAGCAACGCCCTCTACAAAATACTTCTGCAGACAGAGGAATACAATAATAACCGGAATCAGGGAAAGTACAGAACCCGCCATAATCAGTCCGTATTCCGAAGAATACTGCCCGATAAACATCTTTAATCCAAGCTGGATGGTTTTCTTGTTTTCCGACCTCAAATAAATTAATGGTCCTAAATAGTCGTTCCATGTATTAACGAAAGTAAAGATGGTAAGCGTGGAAAGCGCCGGTTTGGAAAGCGGAAGCATGATTTTCGCATATATTTTATACTCGCTCATGCCGTCGATTCTCGCCGCCTCACACAGCTCGCTCGGAATCCCCTCATAGAACTGCTTCATCAAAAATACGCCGAACGCCGAGAACGCCTGTAAACAAATCATTGCTAAAAGCTTATCATTTAATCCCATGCTGCGCATCATGATAAACTGCGGAACCATGTATACCTGCCACGGCATTGCAATCGTTGCAATGTAGGCAAGGAACAGCGCGTTTTTGTGTTTAAACTCCAATTTTGCAAACGAATATGCCGCAAAACTGGAAGTAAGAAGCTGTAAAATAGTAACAACTATCGTCAAAATGACCGTATTCTCCACGAATTTGAGCATCGGTATCTTGGTCCAGATTTTCACATAGTTATCCCACTTCGGCACTTCCGGAATCCATACAAAGGGATTCATCATAAATACTTCCCTGTCCGATTTGATGGACGCGGAAAGCATCCACAAAAACGGAATAACCATAACAACCGTTATTATTATCAATATTGCATATACTATAATTTTACCAATCAAAGCGTTTCTGCTTTTGGATTTCAACTTTTTATTTTCTACCATATTATCACTCATGTCGGCTCTCCTTTCTGCTACATTTCATTATTCTTCCAGTTTCTTCTCATATCTGAACTGGATTAAGGTAACAACAAGCACTATCAGGAACAATACCATCGCAATCGCGCTGGAATATCCCAAATCCCAATAGTTAAAGGCGTTCTGATAAATATAGTAAACAAGAACAGTCGCCGAGGTACTGAGCTTACCGTCGCTGCCGCCCGCTAACATAACTGCGATATCATACACTTTAAAGCAGTTGATTGTCAGCATGACGACTACGAAAAATGTCGTGGAACGAAGCTGCGGCCATGTTATGTACTTAAATTTCTGCCATGTGCTGGCGCCGTCTAAGCTGCCCGCTTCGTATAGCTCCGCCGAAATACCCTGCAATCCTGCAAGGTAAATTACCATATAATATCCCATGTATTTCCATACGCTGAATAATATCAACGTCAAAAGCACCAGATTTCCGCTGAACCACTTCGGAAGATTCTCCTGCGGCACACCGAACACATTCAAAAGAAGATAGTTAATCGGTCCTTTCGACGGATGGAAAAGCATACTCCAAACCGCTGTAATCGCTACCAAGGAAGCAACATACGGAAAAAACGCCACGGTACGGAATAAACCTCTCGCCCTGATTTTCTGGTTTAATACAATCGCTAATGCCAGAGAGGCAATCATTGTAAGAGGAACTGTACCGACAACATAAATCATTGTATTTTTTAACGCCGCTACGAAAAACGTATCGGACGGAAGTTTCATAAAGTTATCAAGTCCTACAAAGGTAATCGCATTGCTGCCGTCCCAATTCATAAACGCCAGGGCAAATGCAAATACAATCGGAATCAGTGTAAAAACGGCAAAACCGATAAAATTCGGCGCAATAAAAGAATAAGCAACCAAATCACGCTTTGCCTCCCGGCTTATAATCCGGTTATTTCTAACGGCAGTCAATTTTCTCTGCCTTTTTTCTCTTTCAGCAATCAGTTTTTGTTTTTTCTTAATATTCGATTCTTCGCGGATTTTCTGCATCAACGCAGCCGATTCCGCTTCCAGTTTCTCTATCTGGGCTGCTTTCTTCTCATCCATGTCATAACCCCCTGCCTTTTTTGTGATATTTAAGGCTGGTTTTTTACGCCAGCCTTAAAATCTTATTGATATTTCTTAACCCGCGAGTTTGCCCCGCGCCTTTAGCCTTGCTTAGTTTCCTAATACCTTGCCAACTTCATCATTCATTGCTGCGATACCTTCATCAATCGTCATTTCACCATTCATGATGGATTTGTGATAAGTATCAAGAATGTCATTGATTTGAGATACATTCTCAGCATAAGGAACTTCCAGATACAGGTTGGATACGCTTAATGCCTCTTTGCTTTCCGCATCTGCCGGGAAACCGTCAAGGCTTGCGATAATACCTGCAACTTCATCATTCATAAGCGCCGGGAAGTTACCTGTTTCAGCCATAACCTTTGCGCCCTCTGCGCCGGATACCCACTCTACGAAAGCGAATGCAGCGTCTTTGTTAGCAGATACGCTTGTTACGGACAGACCTGTAATCGTACCAAGTGTGGAACCCGGTTCTACACCCTCAGCGTGAGGATATTTAACCATACCCCAGTTGCCACAGAGTGAAGAATCATACTCACCGCTTGCCAGGCTGGAAATCAGTGTGGAAATATACCAGGAACCCATATTCATCATTGCTACGTCGCCGCTGGAGAATGCTGCGGAGTAGTGAAGACCCTCTGCGCTCAAATCTGCAAAGTTTCTACAAATCTGGTCTTTTTCCTGATTGAGTACCATTTCATAATAAGGTTTGAAGTAATCATATTCACCGTCCAGAATGGAATGTGTACCATCCAGTACGCCGAATAACTGTACCGCGCTTCTCCATGTATGGTAGTGTGTACCATAAATCTGGGAACCGAATGTCGGGTCAGCTACCTGTCTTGCAAGTGCGTCATACTCTTCAAATGTCATATCATTTGTCGGATAGTCAACGCCTGCCGCATCAAAAATGTCTTTGTTGTAGAATACTACCCAGAAGTCATTTCTGAAAGGAAGTTCATAGAGGCTTCCGTCTACCGTTACCTGTTTGTCAACGCCGCCATACTGGCTAAGGTCGATGCCTGCTGCGGAAATATAGCTGTCAAGAGGCTCCAATGTATTTTTGGAAACCAGTGTAGCATATCCCGGAACATCCTTAATGGTAACAACGTCAAAATCGGAACCGCTTCCTGATAATTCTGTTGCCAGAACCGTCATATAGTCAGCAGAACCTAAGTCTACCATCTCGATTGTTACGTTCGGATTAGCTTCTTCATAAGCATCTTTTAATGCCTGCCAGTAAGGAGTAGTATCCTTATCCCAGATTGCCCATTTTAAGGTAACCTCTTCGGCTGCTGCGTCAGCATTGTCTGCCGGCGCTTCTGTCTGCGTATTGTCTGCTGCCGGCGCTTCTGTCTGTGTATTGTCTGCTGCAGATGTATCCGCTGTATTGTCTGCTGCCGGCGCATCGTTAGAACCGCATCCGGCAAGAATACCTGTCAACATTGTTGCAGTCATCAAAACACTTAAAAGTTTTTTCTTCATGGATTGTTTCCTCCCTTTTATTTTTATACATTCAGTATATTATGTTTTTTTGGCTGTTCCCATAGAATTTCTTCTCATTTTATTCACAATTTATACATTATTTCTCTCTTTTTTTATTTCAATTTTCAAAACATATATTATTTTTGAAAAATATGTACTATTTATCTCTTTCTCCTCTTATACGTTTTATGGTAAAATAACTCTATCGGGAAACAGAAAAGAGGGAGACGCCATGGAAAAGGCTGCTGCGGCTAAGGTAAAACTGCATAGATTTTTCTCAACAATACGGGCGCGTATTTTACTATACACCATTTCCCTGATTCTTTTCATCTGCATTATTATTACCGCCGTCAGCTACTTTCTTGTCTCCTATAACCTGAGGCATAACCTGATTCAAACGTCTGAAACGAGGCTGTCTTTTCTGGGAGATTCCATCGACGCCAATGTGAACAATGTCACAAACTTTGTCCACGCTTGTCAGACAAGCACCAAAATCATTCAGTTTGCGCTGGAATCAGACCCAACGGACAATAAGACAAAACGGGAGGCCCGCGACTTCGTATCGGAAAACTACACCGCCAATGCCGCCCTCCCTTCACAGCTTGTCCGCATGGTTATTATAGGAAAAAACAGAAACGGCATTATCCAGGTCGTGGAACCGCCATACTCCACCGTAAGCGTGTCCGCGGACGCTATCCTGTCACTGCCCTACTTTGCCTCGCTGCATGATAATACGGCAAAAGCTTATGCCGGTATCCATACGGACCCGTTCTATACGGCAAGGGAAATTCCCATGATACCTTTCGTCTACCCGATTGTGCATCCTTATAAGGCGGATGAAATCGGATATATTTATACGGAAATGTCGCTTTCCGTCATTACGGAACCGATACAGGACTATCTATCGGAAACGGACAGCCGTTTTTTCTTCCGCATTGACGAACACTTATATCAGTTTCAGGATAATGCGTTAGCGCCCTTTGACGATACGCTTACCATCGTAAAGGATTTATCAGACACCGCGCTAAGCCCCGATACCATGATTCAGACCGTATATGATGAGAATACGCAGGAGACTTTCACAATCGTTACAAGACCGCTTGGCACAAACGGCTGGTATATTACGGAATATGTAGATGAGACACAGCTTTCCCACAGTGTTTTCAGCGTTCTTTTCAGTATTGTGCTGATTGTCATTGCCGCCTCCAGCATCATTGGCATTTTTCTGTCTTATTTTCTATCCAGAACAGTGAATGCGCCTGTAAAGCAGCTCCAATCCCGGATTAAACGCATTGAGGAGGGCGACTTTTCAAGGGATTTGTCTACGGAATGGGAACATGAACTCGGCGATATCGGTAAAACGATTAACGACTTATCCGAAAATGTCCTGCAGCTTATGAATCAGCGGGTTGAAGATGAACGCCAGAAAAAGGATTATGAATACAGGATGCTGCAAAGCCAGATTAATCCCCACTTTCTATATAATACGCTCAATTCCATTAAATGGATGGCGACGGTTCAAAATTCACCGGGCATCGCGGAAATGACGACTTCCCTTTCCCGTCTGCTGAAAGATATTGCCAAGGGAACGACCAGCCTTGTTTCCATAAAACATGAACTGTCTTTAATTAATGATTATTTTATCATCCAACAGTATCGTTACGGCGGCGCCATTACGCTTGAGATTGATATCGAAGACGAGTCGCTGAGCGCCTGCCAGATACTGAAATTTACGTTACAGCCGCTTGTGGAAAACGCCATTTTCCACGGCATTGAACCTAAAGGAACAACCGGAAGCATCTTAATTCATATCTATCAGGACGAGGAATCGGACATTCATATCGACGTTACGGACGACGGCGTCGGTATGGAACCGGAACTGGCCGCCTCCTTGTTGGAAAGGGAAGCTCCCGTAGCGTCGTCTCTTTTTAAAGAAATTGGCATCAGCAATGTACACAAACGCCTGCAATATGAATTTGGAAGTAAGTACGGTCTTTCTATCGCCAGTGAACCGGGAAAATTTACGACCATATCCATATTACTGCCGTTTAGAAAGAGTGAGGAAGTCTATGATTAAACTGATAATAGCCGATGATGAGCCTCTGGTTCAGGCAGGTATCAAATCCATGATTCGCTGGGAAGATTATGATATCAGTATTGTCGGTACCGCTTCCAACGGAGCGGCCGCCTATGAACTGATTAAGAAACACTCCCCGGAAATCGTCATAACGGATATCAAAATGCCCGTCATGAGCGGGTTGGAACTTGCCGCCAAATGCCATGAAGAGGGAAGAAAACTTCCTTTATTTATCATTCTCACCAGCTATGAAGACTTTCATTTTGTAAAAGAAGCGCTTACCTATCAGGTCGTGGCCTATCTGATTAAACTGGAAGTGACGCCGGAAGCTTTAACCGATACGTTAAACCTTGCCCTAAAACGCGTATCCGAACTGCAAAGTTCCTTACAGACTGCCGATACTTCCGTCAGCAATCTTTCTTTCATAAAAGAACAGTTTTATACGCGGCTTATCTTTCATCTGTTTGAATCGGAACAGCAGATTGCCACACAGGCCGAAAATCTCAATATCAATCTGCAATGTAAAGCTTTTATCGTAAGCTGTATCGATATGACAAGCGATAAACTGACACACATGTCAAGTGATAAACAGATGACCCTTTATGATAACTGCCTGCAAATGACAAGGGAATTACTTGCTAAATACCTGCCGCAGACGCCGTGTCATGTCATGTCCGTTGACACCGGACATTTCGGCATTATTTTCTTTTTAGATGAGACATCAGCCGATGCCTGCCAGGACATTATCAACGCCACGTTAGAACAGGTAGCCGTCATGCTCTTTAATTATTACAGCGTAACTATCCATGCGGCCCTGGGTTCCCCCGTCCATACGCCGATACAGATTGCCGATTCCTACAGGGAAGCAAAGCAGGCGCTGGCGCAGGCCTCCAATGCGGACTATAAACATCCCATTGTTGACAATGTTAAAAAATATATTCAGGAGCATATTGAAGAAAAGCTTACTTTGAACAAAGTCGCCGGGGAATTTAACATCAGTTCCAATTATTTAAGCGTGCTTTTTTCCAAGCACAGTGATATCGGCTTCTCCGACTACATCAATCAAAGCAAAATCGAAGCCGCCAAAAAGATGATGATGGACGAAAATTATAAGATATATGAAATTTCCGACAAACTGGGATTTGAAAGCGCCTTTTATTTTAGCCGCGTATTTAAAAAAGTGACAGGTCTTTCCCCCAGAGATTATATCAATCACAATCTGCCATACCGTGAAAAGTAAGCTTACAAAAGAATGGAGGACTATTATGTTACATGAGATTGCCAAAGAGTATCACGCGCCATTTTCCCCGTTTACGCCCTATCCGCCCGTTACGGACAGAGACGCCTGGGCGAATTTGGACGACGAGTGGAAAAAAGAATCCATACGGCTGGGGGAACAGTATCTTCATTTTGACTATCCATCCATATCGGCCATGGATTTTATGGATTTTACCAGAACCGGAAACCGTGTCCGCTACGAAGATAAGTTTTTCGCCAAACGCCATGCCCTGTGTGCGCTTGTTCTTGCCGAATGTATAGAAGACAGCGGCAGATTTATGGACGATATTATCAACGGTATCTTCTCTATCTGTGAGGAAAGTGCGTGGCAGCTTCCTCCCCACAATTCCTATGTCCGTGATACGCCGCAGCTTCCCCTCCCGGACTCTTCTTCGCCTGTCCTGGATTTATTTGCCTGTGAGACGGGCGCGATTCTTGCAACTGCGCATTATCTTTTGATAGACAGGCTGGAACATGTCAGCCCCTTTATCGGGAAACGGATTCGCCATGAACTGCGAAGCCGGATATACAAACCCTATGTCAGCCGTCATTTCTGGTGGATGGGAAACGGCAAAGAACCGATGAATAACTGGACGATTTGGTGTACGCAAAATGTTCTGCTATCTGTCTTTTTATTAAATACAGACGCACCATTGCAACATTCCGTCTTTCTAAAAGCCTGTAAAAGCGCGGACTTTTTCCTGAAAGAATACGATACGGACGGCTGCTGTGACGAAGGCGCGCAGTATTACCGCCATGCGGGGCTGTGCCTTTTTAATACGCTGGAAATTGTAAACGCCATAACCAAAAACGCCTTTATCGGTCTATATGAAGATGAAAAAATCAAAAATATCGCTTCCTATATTTTAAATGTACATATTCAAGAGGAATATTATGTAAACTTCGCCGATTGTTCGCCGATTGCCGGACGCTGCGGCGTCAGGGAGTTTTTATTTGCCCAAAGGACAGGCAATCAAGACATGGCGGATTTTGCTGCCACGGACTTTGCTGCCGGTATTCCGGACACGCTTTTGCTTCCTGCGGAAAACAATCTCTACTACAGACTGCAAAACGCCTTTACCATACAGACTATCAGGGAACATTCCCGTTCCGTGCAGGGAAGCGTCAAACATCCCGATATCTATTATCCGGGCGTCGGCATCTTTATTGCAAGAGACAATACGCTCTGTCTTGCCGTCAAAGCGGGAGATAATGCGGACAGCCACAATCACAATGATACCGGCAGTTTTACCGTATATAAAAACGGCAGGCCTCTTTTTATTGACGTTGGCGTGGAAAGCTACACGAAAAAGACTTTTTCCGCCGAACGTTATGAAATCTGGACGATGCAGTCCGCCTATCATAATCTGCCCACGATAAACGGCTGTATGCAAAAAGACGGGGAATGCTACCGCGCCTCTGACGTCACCTGGCGGCTTTCCGACTGCTTGTGTGAAATCAGGATGGAACTTGCAGGCGCCTATCCGGCCGAATCCGGACTTTCCTCGTATCGCAGGAGTGCATCTCTTATCAAGGGCAAGGAAATCGTTATCAAGGATGAATTTACCTTTCAAACGGAAAAAAACGATAAAAAACAGGAAAATTCCATACTGTTAAGCCTGATGACCTATGAAAAGCCCGTTTGTGACAAAACAGACGAAGAACTTCTTTTTACGATAGGAACGCTTGGAAGCTTACGCTTAAGCGGCGGAAAACTTGCAAAAATCGAAGAAATTCCCATTACCGACGCACGCTTACAGACCGCCTGGAAGCATGAAATATACCGGATTTTAATTACCGTGACAGACGAAAAGGCGTTTATGATAATCTCATAAACGCCCTGCATCATATCCTTTTATAAGTCCGCTTCGCTCGTATTCACATAATACGCCAGCCCAAACGTTCCGATACCGGAATTGCAGGCAATGGAAACGGATGCTCTCTGCATAATGACTCTTTCAAACGGCACACAGCGCAGCACCTCATGGCGGATTAACTCCTGCTGTTCCACACTGCACCCGGCATGGGTAATAAAGACAATATCCTTATTAATTCTTTCTTTACGCAGTAAATGCCAATGTATGAACCGCTTCCATGCACCCTCCATTCTGCCGCATCCTGCTCCTGTTATTTTCATCCGACTCTGGTTCATCTGCATAGTGGGATGCAGTCCAAACAGCGTACATATCCGGGCGGAAGCCGCACCGATATAGCCGCGTTCATAAAAGATTTTCGCGGACGGCATCATATAGCGGGATTCTATCCGTTTCTTCATTCCCTCTATTTTTTCGCAAATCTGTGATGCCGTACGCCCTTCCATCGCCAGTTTTCCCGCATACAATACGATTAACGCCTGACCGCAGGATATCTGTCCGGAATCTACCACATGCACATGGTCAAAGCCCTGCGCCGCACTGACTGCAACATCATAGCTTTTCCCTACATTCCTTGCCACGGAAATATGTACGACCTGCTCCGCCTGCGTCAAAACATCCGCGTAAAAATCTTCATACTCTTCCAAAGAAACGCTGTCCGAATAGGCGTTGCTTGTCGTCTCCGTCATATACCGGATTAAGTTATCCGAAGAAATCTCTAACGTATCCGCAAATCTGCCATGCTCCGTTTTAATATAAAAATATATCATCCGGATGTCATATTTATCCATTAAAGACTCCGGCAAATCACTGACGCAATCCGTCGTAATATAAACCTTTTTCTTCTTATGGCGGGATACTTTCTGTATCTCGTTATTGTCCTGCAGCATAACAGGCTCCGCCCGGTATTCGATAATATCGTCCGGCAAAAACCGCAGAATTTCCGCTTCCATGGCATCTCCCTGAATCGGTTTTTCCAGATATCCGTCAAATCCATCCTCCAAATACTGTTTTCCGGCTTCCGCCATGGAATTGGCCGACAAAACGACAACCGCCGAATCCCGGCAGAGTCCGTTTTCCTGCTTACGCAGCTGGCGCAGCGTCTGCGCGCCGTTCATCTCCGGCATCATATAGTCGAGTAAAATCACGTGATAATACTTACGTTTCGTCATTTCCAGACACTGTGCGCCGCTCTCGGCAACATCGATTTTCATTTTAGTCTCTTTTAAAAGCTTGCTTTCCACCATAGAGTTCATCGGATTGTCATCCACAATCAGGATGCGCGCTTCCGGCGCCTCAAAACTCTGTCTGTATACATCCGCCTTTCCTTTTCTCCGGCGCAGGAATTTCACATTGCCAATCGGCGTTTTATCCACTACTTTCTGCGGCAGCGTTACCGTAAAAACAGATCCTTTCGTATAAATACTGTCCACCGTAATTTCGCCGCCCATCATATCTACCAGTTGTTTGGTGATGGAAAGGCCAAGCCCGCTTCCCTCCACCTTTAAATTCTTACGGGCGTCTGCTCTCTTAAAGGAATCATAGATATGCTCCAAATCCTCTTTACGGATACCGATACCGGTATCTCTCACGGACACTGCCAGCAAAATGGAATCTTCCTGCGCCGGTTCCGCTTGGACGGATAACGTCACGGAACCCTCCTGCGTATATTTTGCCGCATTTGTCAGGATATTTAAAAGCACCTGGCTGACTCTTTTCATATCGCCCAACAGTACGGCGGGAATATTTTCGTCGATATCGACCTGAAATTCCAGCTTTTTTTCCTGCAGACGCACTTTTATCATATCGATTAACGCGCCGAACAGCTCCTCGGTTCGATATTCAAGCGGAATAATTTCCATTTTTTTCATTTCCATCTGCGAAAGGTCTAAAATGTCGTTTACCAGATTCAAAAGCATCTTACTTGCGCTCTGGATATTGGCTGCGTATTCCTTAGTCGCCTCTTCTCCGCTTTCCCTGATAATCATTTCATTTAACCCGATAATCGTATTGATAGGGGTACGGATTTCATGGCTCATGCTGGCAAAAAAACTGTTTTTGGACTCGCTTATCCGCTCTATCTCCCTTTGCTGCTCCCAGGCAACCCTGCGTTCGTTTTCAAACATCTTCATCTGTACCTTTAAAATCGCCCCGCCGGCAAGTCCTACCGCCAGTACGGCAAAAAGGGAGTCAAAATAGGCCGCCCCTCTGGAATCCATCGGCGTAATGGCATCCGGATGATAATAGCCGTATACATAAGTAAAAATATCAACGGCAAGCGATAATATCAAAAAGAATGCCAGACGTTTCCCGGAAAACATCAAAAACACATAAAACAACCCCAACGCAAACCAGACAACCGCGCCGCCCTCCAGTCCGCCGCTTAAAAAGAACATGGCAGGAAACACTAACAGGATAATTAAAAAACCCACGATAATGGCCGCAATATCTATTTTTCGGTATTTGAAAGTAATCAACAGCTCCGTTCCCAGAACTAACAATAAGAGTATCAGCGGCAGGACGATAATTTTAACATCCATAATCGCTACACATTCCAGAATCCCCAAAAGGGCCAAGCCGCCGCCCACCAGAATAATCATCCGGAAAATCCGCTCCCGAAGCTCATAATCCCTTCCGTATATCATTTCATATATGGTTTTCAGCTTTTCTTTCATGATATATCCGCGCTCCTTTCCGTCTCTTCACGCAGTTTTTCCCGGATATTGGCAAGCGCATCCAGAGCCGACATATAATCCGTCATCTCCACTTTCTTTTTCACAACATCCAGTCGTTGCGCTAACGCCGCATGGTGATAACGGCAGTTTTGCATATCGGACAACAACGTCATCATCTTTTCCCCATCCAGCGCATACACGGCATCCTCGAAACCGGTCAATATGCTATCAAATTCATCCTCGCTCAATTCCGGCATATCCGCCGTTTCCGTTTCCGCGCCGTCCGCCTCCGTAACAGCTTCCGGCTCTTTGGTCGGCACTAACGGGCTTGTCCTTATCTGCGCCATCACCCGCTCATACTCCGCCAGCATATCCTCATGATTTTTCATAATATAATCAATATCGTTTTTCTTGCCCGCCATCTCCAACTCCCTGGCTTTCGCGGAAAGAGGGGAAGCGCCGATATTCTGCATCATGCTCTTTAGGGCATGTACTTTAATCGTATAATTTGTCCAGTCCTGCTTTTCCAACAGCTCCGTGAAAAGACTGCGGTTTTCTTCTTTCTCCTCATAACATGCCGCCAAAATCTCTATATACTCCTCCCTGCCGCCGCAGTAAAGCATACCCTTTTCCACATCCAAGTCGCCGATGGCAAATACTTCCTCTCTCGGCTTCTCCGTTGGCTTTTCTTCTATTTTTTCTTCCGGCTTTTCCTCTGCTTTTTCTTCCGCCTTTTTTTCCTGCGCATCATTCCCCGTGGTAAAAATAATCTTTTCTTCCGGCAGATTGCGTCTAAGCACACGCTCTAATACGGATACTTCCAACGGTTTTGACACAAAATCGTCAAACCCTTCCTCTAAAAACATCTCGCGGTTGCCGGGTGCAGCATTAGCCGTCAATGCAATAATCGGCACTTTCTGATAATAGTGTCCCACTTTATCCCGGATACGGTGCAGAGTTTCCACGCCGTCCATTTCCGGCATCATATGGTCCATAAAGACAAAGTCATAGGCCATATTTTCAATGACCTGTAACGCTTCCTGTCCGCTTGTGGCATATGTCACCTTAATCTGATATTCTTTTAACAATCCCTCCACCACGCGGATATTCATTCTGTTATCGTCTACGACCAGCACATGTGCATCCGGCGCAATAAACTTTCCGGGGCGAACCATCTGTTTGCCGCCCTCCGAACCGCTGCTGCCATTTAAAATAGACACAACGGGCAGAATATAAAACGGTTTGTAAAGCCTTATCATATCAGGATTGGAAAGATATTTTTCCCTTGGCCTGTCAATCACGATAATAATTTTGGCCGTTTTGGCAAGCGCGTCAAAATAGGCTTCATCCTCCTGATACTCTTCCAGACTGATAAAAATATGCGTAAACGCTTCATTCGCTTCCCTTCTCATCAATTCGGCAAGATTACGGCAAGCATGACATCTTACGCGAAGCTGGCGCACCATATTGGCAATCAGGTTCGTATATTCGTCGCGAATCGTCATCATATCGAACTGTTCCATATCAAAGTAGGCGGCAATATTCAATTTTTCCCTGTTCTCTACCTCGCCAATCGGCTTTTCATCCAGCACTTTCTGCGGTACGACAAAGCGGAATGTACTTCCTCTTCCGAGACGGCTCTTTACCGTAATCGTACCGCCCATCTTCTGCACCAATGCCTTGGAAATCGCCAGTCCAAGTCCCACGCCGCCCTCCTGGCGGTTTCTTCTCGTATCGACCTGGCTGAAACTTTCAAACAATTTTTCCAGACTCTCTTCGGCAATGCCGATACCGGTATCTCTCACCGATATGCACAGATTCACGCCATAATTTTCTTTTCTTGTATAAATACGGATAATCACGCCGCCCTCGTTGGTAAACTTAATCGCGTTATCCACCAGATTCATAATGACTCTTCGTATCTTCTTTTCATCACCGAAAAGACCGCTCGGTATATTCGCATCGCAGTCTACAATCAGTTCAATCTGCTTATCCCCTTTTCTGGCCATCGCCACATTGATGATATCGTTAATGGTGGAAGTAATATTATACGCTTCTTCCTCCAGATTCATTTTCCCCTGCTGTAACTGAGAAAAGTCCAGAATATCCGTGACTAACGACATCAGATTATGCCCGGCGTCGCGGATATCATAAACCTCCTCCCGCATTTTCTCCAAATCATGCTCTCTAAGCGCCATTTCGCTCATGCCGCAGATAGTATTAACCGGCGTGCGGATTTCGTGGCTGACATTAGCAAGAAAATCATCCTTACTCTGCTCCGCGTCCATAAGCGCTTCGATGATTTTATGAACCTGCTCGTTTCTTTCTTTCCTAAACTTTAACCAGACATAAAGGACAAACTCCACGGAAAAAATATTGCCAAGCTGGTAAAAAAGATGCGCGCGAGCCTCTCCGGGCATTGCCCATACCGTATCGACAACAACGCAATGATAGAAAATCATAAATAACAGGGAAACAATCGTTCCCCACAGAAGTTCCGAATAACCATAAATGGCTATCAAAACAGAAATAGAAAGAAAAATCGGTATCGCATTGGACAAATTATCTGTTTTAGCCGCATAGAGGATAACGGTCAGCTGCATCATAACAGTTGTTATCATTGCCCTTAGCCGGATATTTCTGTATTTTGTCAAAAATATCCCCCAACCGGCGGCAAGAAGCGCCATCATAACGACCGGAACCCATGCATCCCACTTTAATTTTACCGCACCAACACATAAACTAAGCGTATATAAACTGTATAAAATCATTACAAAACGTTCGCTTGTTCTCTGATTTTCCTTATTTTGATTGAAAAATTCCAAAGTATCCCCTCCAAACTTTTACACTGTACCCTTTTCTAGTGCAGTTGTCTGTATATCTTTCGTAAAATCCGGAAAATATCAGGGTTAAATTTCTTTCCGGCATCCTCCTCCATCATCGCCAACGCTTTCTCGATATGGTAGGAATCCCTGTAGGCACGGTTTTCCGTCATGGCGCAGTACGCGCTGACTACCGATACAATCTGCGCGGATAAGGGAATCTCTTCCCCTCTTTTGCCGCAAGGATAACCGCTGCCATCCCAATTCTCATGATGATAGTGTGCAATATCAATCGACATTTGCAGAAAGTCATTATAATCCCCCGTTTCCTTAATATCCTGAAG
This sequence comes from Bacillus sp. (in: firmicutes), assembly GCA_023666125.1. Taxonomy (GTDB): domain Bacteria; phylum Bacillota; class Clostridia; order Lachnospirales; family Lachnospiraceae; genus UBA3282. Next base: position 18,702 of record JAMPCN010000013.1, read on the forward strand.
AATTTTTGCGCCGGTCGCGGCGTGGGTTCTTATAACCTCTACTTCCTCCGGTAAAAGAGACGCTTTCTTCTGCAAAAGTTCCGTCGGTATCGCCACATTCCCCAAATCACAAAGCGGTGCAGCCAGCTCTATCGTCTCAATATAAGCGTCTGAAATAAACGAACTGTAGTCCGCCGACAACTGCATTGCCTCCGCCAGTATCCGGCAGTTATAGGAAAGTCTTTCCATATGGTCCACATCATAACAGGCGTTTTCTCTCGCTACCCGCAGCAGCGCATAGAGAACGTTCTTTTTTTCCATCTCCAACTGGTGAAGCTGCTCGCTCAAGGACGCTTGCAGCCGTCTGTTCATTTCCATCATACCGTTATTGGCGTCATACAGTTTTAAATGAAGCTGCAGTCTCGCTTTGACTACCTTGGGGATAAACGGCTTCGTAATATAATCCTCACCGCCGAGGTCAAACCCCCTCACAACATCCGACGGGTCGTCAAAAGCTGAAATAAAGATAATCGGAATATCCCTCGTATGCGCATTTTCTTTCATTAGCTTACAAAACTCATATCCGTCCATTCCCGGCATCGCAATATCCAAAATAATAAGCTGCGGATGAATTCTGTCTATCATCTTAAATGCCTGCATACCGTTTTCCGCCAGTACCGGCTGACATCCCATCTCATTGATAATATCCCGCAAAACAAAGCGGTTGGCATCCACGTCATCTACCACCATAATTTTGGCAGCCGACTCTGTCAGTGCGGTTCCTGTCAGTTTTTCATTTGTCTGCTTTTCCTGTGTCATTCTGTCACTCCCTGTTATCTTAATTATTTTATACCTCATCCGGCAGGCTGCATGGATATCATCTTTCAGCCTGCACCATTACTTTAGTTTTACGAGAATATCCTGTGTCTGTGAGGCGTCAGCGGACTCCAATGCTTCTTTTTTCAGGACATTGTCTTTTACCTCCACTTTTACGCCATTGCATAACACTTCCCCTATCTTATAATCGCCATATTCCTTATCGGATAGATTTTCATAGGTAATCCGAAGCTTTCTGCCATGAAAAACACATGTTACGTATGCTTTTTTCTCTGTGTCAAACTGTTCCCGCAGCAGTTTAGGCTCCAATTCCAAATCCCCCCAGCTTCCCTTAACGCCGAACATCTCCGTCAGCACGGTTAAAAGCAGCCAGCTTGCCGCGCCGGTCAGATAATGGTACACTCCTCTGCCTTTAGAGTCAATATACTCCGGCACACCCGGATATATCTTAGACTTCGTCACATCACAGATATGGCTGTACAGGCTATGGATAACCTTATAGCCCTCTTTTACAAAGCCCCTCTGATATAACGCGTTAGCATACATCACCGCCATATGGGAAAAAACCGCGCCGTTTTCCTTTTGTCCGTAAGCAAAACCGAACATTCTTCCCATATCCGTCTTCATTTCATGAAAATCCGTATTCAGCCGATAGCCGCCGATAGAGCCGTCATACAGGAAAGCATCCGCCGCCTTTACAATCTCTTGCACCTGCTTATCTGTCGCCGTACCGGACATAATCGCAAACACCTGACCCGTCAGCATCATCCTGACGCCGTTTTCGTTTTCTCCCTCTACCGGTCTGCCGTTATTATCATAATAACTGTTATACCAATACCGTCCGGCGTTATCGCTGGTCCATTCCGTCCGGCGCACATGGTTTTTTATCCATTCCGCTTTGCTTTCCAGATTCGCCGCGAGCGTGACAATATTGACGGACTTTTTCCGTCCTGTCACGACATGGCTGCACTGTCGGCAGTATTCTTTTAATAACTGTTGTTTTTTAGTGATATCATCATAAAGAGTCTTATCCTCCTGTAATAACAGGAACATCTCTTCTGCCAGTTCAATTTCAGTAACACCTGTTACATCCTGCATTTTCCGCAGCAGCTCGGCAATACTGTGAAGGTTCCCGCCGTAAATCGTCGTAAAGGCTACGCTCTCTCCTCTTTCTTTTGCCATATCGAGCGCATCGTTCCAGTCGGCTCCGCGCAGTCTGATATGATTATGCTCTCCCACATCATAAAACGCCGTTAAATGCTGCAGCAGGATATGCTCTAAAACGGTCCCCTCATATATCTGCCCGTCCGCCGTTTTCTGTATGCTGCCCTGACTCTCCTCCCATGCGGAATCGCTCTCGTCGCCGCGGCATATCAAATTGTCTTTAAAGTAATGGTTTTTCTCCAGTAAAAAAGTTAAATCACCGCTTAATTTTAAATATAGCTCTACCGTCAGGTACGGCCACATGCCATGGTCCATCCACACTCTGGCAATACCATTCCTATCTGCAATAAATTCTCCCTGTCTGCTGCCGATAATCGTCGCATTGGTTCCATCCATCCTGACACCGCCGAAATTATCATAAAGCATATCCCTGACACCGTCCGGATTCATCAAAAGAAGCGCCAGACAGTCCTGCCATAAATCGCGCCATCCTCTTCCGCCTTTGCCATAGTCGTGATGCGGTAGGAAAGAACAGCCGTAAATCCTGCGTAACATCGGCTGAAAATTCACCCAGTACATCCATGCGTCAAACCGCTTGTCGGCGGTTTCGTAACTTATGTTATTTTTATCATTCCAATATTCTCTGCTCTCCGCCAGCAGTTTATCAAATTTTTCTTCTGTTAAATAGGAAGATACCGTCCGGGATAAGCTGTCCGCCATTTGTGCGGCACTCTGTCCGGCGTCTTGTGCTGTATCTTTTCCGGCATTTTCCTCCGTATTTTTTTCTGCCGCCGGATGCTCCATACAGCCGAGCGCGATAATATAAGACGCACGCTCTTTCGGTTGTAACGTAATCTTTTCAAACGCCAGAGCGCCCATGGCCTCAAAGCCGTCTATCCGCTCCCCTGACGGCGTCATCGGTGTTTTGCCGCTTACAACCGCATAGGGATTTTCAAAGGAACCGCCCTCCCCGATAAAATCTTCCACAACCGGGTAAAATCCCGTCGGTTTTTTACCGTTCCCGCTGCCAAATACGCCATATGATATATGGTTTTTGCGGTGTCCGCGCTCGTCGAAAGTCAGCGTCGGCACAACGCAGATGCCATCCTCTAACGTGAAGATACGGTGCAGCATACTGGTAACATTCCTATGGTCTCTAATATTGTCCGCGCTTCTCGCGTAAAGCGGAATAGCCGCTATCGGTGTTGCGGCAACCGCTTCTGCGCCAATATTTTCCACCGTTACTTTCATTAACTCTATCTGCGCATCCACAAGCGGCACAAAAATCGTCACTTCCGATTGTAAGCCGAGTGCTTTGCATCTTCTTGTCATCTTCTGATACAAAAGTCCCGCCTCTAATGTAGTCTCTTCTTTATCTTTAGAAAATTTCTGCGCCTGCTGCCACGCACTGGCTCCGGTCGCAGACCATATTGTATTCTCTTCATTTTCCAGCCGTAACCAGAAATTTCTGGTAGACTTATTATTATGCAGATTTTCGCTGCTGACCGGCTCTAATAAAAACGTATTCTGTCCGGTTTTGGCATCTCCGCCGAAAGAGGGCGTGACGCTGCTCATCATGCCCGCCTCATTTGCAATCGGAAAATACAGATAACTTGTAAGTTCCGGATTTTCTATTGTAAAAGTACCCTCATTGTCAATAAATTGATATTGTTCCATGCCGACGCCATACCTCCTGCATAATTCTGATTCCCAATGTCCAACAGAAAATTTACTTCATAAATTATCTGTATCTGACGACGCGCTTTACTATAAGGTAAAAAGGCTGAACCTCTAACTGATTCAGCCTTTTAATTTTATACTGCAACATTCACAAACCTATGGAACTTAGCCTTTGCGTACCAAATGACGCGGCAGTCCATTAACAAATAACGGCTGTAATTCTCCCATGATAAGCGGTCTTGCATATTTCTCGTAACCGTCATTCAAGCCTTTATTATCCGCCGTAATCCATTCGTCGGGAACTTTTCTTTCCACATTGGCAATCGCGTGGATATCATATGCGCTTGTACCGCACTGATACGGTTCCTCGCCGTTTCTATTCAGCGTAATCATCATACCGGTCTTGCCGTCCTCTGCAGCTTTTACCGCGTCAAAGCCAACCTGGAACGCTTCGTTGATATCCGTTAAGGAAGCTAAATGCGTCGCCGCGCGCTGCAAGGTGGAAAATTCAATCGCACGGGTCTTTAATCCTGTCTCTTCCGCAATTTTATTCGCTAACATAACAGCCGTTCCTGACATCTGCTTATGTCCGAACGCATCTACCGCTACTTCTTTGCCAAGCTCGCAGACATAACGTCCATCCGCAATCTTCACACCCTCCGATACCGCAATGACAACGGAGGATTTCTCTGCCGCCAACTTCTTGACATCCGCTACAAACTTGTCCATATCAAATACTTTCTCCGGCAGATAAATCGCATCCGGGCCGTTACAGTCATCCCCTTTGGACAAAGCCGCCGCCGCTGTCAGCCAGCCTGCGTTTCTACCCATAATCTCTACGATACAAATAGTCGGTTTCTGTGCGCCGAAAGATTCGTTATCACGAATAATCTCTTTCATGCTGGTAGCGATATATTTCGCCGCGGAACCATATCCGGGACAGTGGTCTGTAATCGGAAGGTCGTTGTCAATCGTCTTCGGTACGCCCATGAATCTCTGTTTTTTATTGTGAGCCGCCGCATAATCGGAAAGCATCTTTACCGTATCCATGGAGTCGTTTCCGCCTGCGTAGAACAGACATTCAATATCGTGTTTTTCCATAATTTCAAATATTTTCTCGTATACGTCCTCATGACCCTCTATTTTAGGCATTTTAAAACGGCAGGAGCCTAAAAATGCGGACGGTGTTCTCTTTAGCAGTTCAATGCCTGTTTCATCATCCAGATATTCGCCAAGGTCAATCATTCTATCCTGTAAAAAGCCTTCAATACCATGAACCATACCATAAATCTTCTTCACACCCAGTTTCTTCGCCGCAGCGTAAACGCCTGCTACGGAAGAGTTAATAACGGCTGTAGGACCGCCGGACTGACCAACAACAATATTTCCTTTCATTGTGACATCTCCTTTATTTTCTTTGTTTTCTGCTGATATCCGCCAGATATGTGACCTGACCGAACCTTATAAGATTATACCAAATAAATCCATGAAGCGCAAGCGTCAGAAAGCAACACAGCGTAGAAGCGCAGGCATATTATGCAAGCATTCGCGCAGCATAGATGACTAGCGCATCAGATAGATAAAGTAACCGGCGTAGCATAGTAACAGAATAACGCCGCCGTGACGCTCCAGTTTATGTTTCCGCACCACGCACAGCCAGAGTAAAACCGCGGTTGCGATACAGACAATGCTGTCGATGAAAAAATTTGGCGCATATACGACAGGCGTAATGACCGCGGCAATGCCTACTACAAAAAGGATATTGAACACATTACTGCCCACAATATTCCCCACCGCAATATCCGCCTTTCCTTTCACCGCTGCCGTAGCGGAGGTGACAAGTTCCGGCAGGGAGGTTCCAAACGCAACTATCGTCAGTCCGATTAACCGTTCGCTCATACCAAAAATCCGCGCAAGCGCCGTAGCCGCGTCTACGGTAATGTCGCTTCCCCATACAATCATAACGCCGCCTACAAGAATCAACAGCAGCAGTTTAAGCAAACTGTCTTTTTTATCCGACTTTTCAACCTCTTCCACTACTGCCTGTCCTTTCTTGGACATATGCAGCAGATACAACAGATACAATACCATTCCCGCCAGCAGGATAAGGCCGTCAACTCTCCCCACGCTTCCGTCGGTCAGCCCCAGCGCAGCTAACAATACGGAGATGCCGATTACTATCGGTATCTCATATCTGACGGTGGAAAGCTGTACCGCAAGGGGTGATATAACAGATGTTATCCCTAAAATCAAAAGAACATTCATAATATTACTTCCTAACACATTGCCAATCGTAATTTCCGCGCTCCCCTTTAGCGCCGCCGAAGTGGAAACCGCCGCTTCGGGAAGCGACGTCCCCATTGCCACAATCGTCAAACCGATTACCAACTGCGGGATGCCAAACCGTTCCGCCACCTTGCCTGCGCCCTCCACAAACCAGTCGGCGCCTTTTACCAGCATAACAAATCCCAATACCAGAAGTAATAATTGAAGCAATATATCCATTTTTACGTTCTCCTTTTTGTTGATATGCGCTGTCAGCACATTTTGCCGCCTTAACCGCTTTATTACTGTTTTATCATATTATAATACGCAAACGTGCTGCCGTTTATCATCTGATATGCGCCGTCGTCCGTCTGCTCCAGGGAAACCAGATAGTCATATTTCGCATTAGCCGTCCGGCTCTCTGTTCCCTCTACATATAATACTTCCGGGAACAGGACAAAGTAAATGCCCTCTCCCTCCGAAAATCCGACGGCGGAATTTTCCACGTCGCAGCCATATGTTCCCTTGTGCATATTGTCCTCGTTTTTACTGCTGTCCATATACCATATATAAGTGCCGTCATCATTCATCACCAGATATCCCGCGCCCTGTAAATCCCACTCGCCCGCCAAAAACTCTCTGGCTTTCGCTTCTGCTTCCTCATTGCCCGGTACACTCATAACAATAGAGTTCATTACCTTTAACGCTTCTTTTTTACCGGATTCATAAGATTTGTCCTCCGCCACATAGGAAATGGTGTAAGCATAGTAGTTTTTGGCGTAAAAACGCTGTAAAGCCACCATTGCCGTACCGTCCTCCTGATAACGGTAACTCCATTCATACCAGCTTTCATTCTGCACCGTAATTTCCGTCGGCGCCTCTACCTCCTCATATCCCGCATAAGTGGAATAAATCTGCTTCGAGGTATTCACCATATCCAGCGGATGCTGATAGTAAGACTCTTTAGAACAGGAAATTCCCAGCACGGAATTATTGGCATCCCTGAAAACAATGCTTGCCTCCGTTCCCTGCGCCTCATCATATGTCCACACGCTGTCGTCATACAACAATGACATAGCGCCAAGTCCCGCCTGCTTTAAGTTGTCTTTTTCCGTATATGTCTCCGTATTTTCCGGCTCTTCTTTCTGCATACCGCATCCGGTCAGCAGCGCCGCGGCTATAACACATGTAATCAAATTTACTTTTAACTTTTTCATTCGCTTTCTCCTCTTTATTTTATCCCTACACAATTTTCGCCAACGCCTCTTTCGAGAGCATTTTTTTGATATTACATATAAATAACACACTCGCCGTCGTTGCGGATAGAATATCGGAAACCGGTTCGGAATAGTATACCCCCATAACGCCAAAAAAGCGCGGCAATATAATAGCAAGTGGTATTAATAAAATAATCTTCCTGAATACGGCAATAAATAGGGAAATCTTAGCCTGTCCCAACGCCAGAAACGTCGGCTGGATTCCATTCTGCAAACCGAATATGGACATACCGAACATAAATACCGGCAGCGTCTTTCCCACCAGCGCAATCAACTCTGCATCCTCCGTAAAGAAAGACGCGTACCATTCCGGGAACAGCATTGTAGACGCCGTTGCAAGCAGCATGAAAACAAAACACGCGCCAATCATCCAGCGGTAAACCTCCTTGACCCTGGCAAAATTGCCCGCTCCGTAATTATAACTGATAACAGGTGATATCCCTTGTGTAAAGCCGCTTATCGGCGCAGAAAAAATCTGCATCACGCTCTGCATAATCGTCAGAGAACCTACATATAAATCCCCGCCATAAGCCTGTAATCCATGATTTAAAACAATGCTGATAAAGCTTTCGGTAGCGCGCATGATAAAAGGCGAAATGCCCAGAGAAAAAATGCTAAAGGCAACGCCTTTGTCCGGCTTCATGCAGCTTGCTTTAATACGCAGGGAAGATTTCCGGCTGCTTAGGAAGCCAACTACCCAGAACGCGCTGAGCGCCTGTGAGATAACAGTTGCTATTGCAGCGCCTTTGACGCCCAATCCAAATACAAAGATAAAAATCGGGTCCAGCGCAATATTTGCAACAGCTCCGATTAACACGGAATACATAGCCGTTCTGGACTGCCCCTGGCATATAATGAACGCATTTAAGCCAAGCGCAAGCTCTACAAAAATCGTTCCGATTAAATAAATGGAAATATAAGAAACTGCATACTCAATCGTTACATCGCTCGCCCCGAACATATAGAGTAACGGTCTTTGAAATGCGTAAAAGAATGCCATTAAGGCAGCCGTACAGATAATCAGAAACGTCACGCTGTTCCCCAGAATTTTCTCCGCATGTTCCCTATCCTGTTTCCCCAGCCAGATTGCGGCAAGCGGCGCCGCCCCGTTGCTGATAAAAGCGGAGAATGCCGAAATAAAGACCGTAATGCAGAAAGTAACGCCCACGCCGGTTAATGCCGCCGCTCCCACGCCCTCCATATGTCCAATATAAATACGGTCAATAATACTGTATAAAATATTAATAAGCTGCGCCAGAATGGACGGAACAGCCATGCTTACCACCAGACTGCCGATAGATGCCGACGCCATCCTCTCTTCACGGGATAACTTTGCTGTCGGCTTCTGTTTTTGTGTATTCATAACACACACTCCTTTTTCATCTGTGCGTGAAAATTTATTTTGCACTGCCTACATGGATAATAGTCCATATCAAAAAAAAGTGCAACCAATTATTGCAAAAGAAGTGTGTTAAATCCTAATTTAATTTCCATTCGATATAACGGGTAACAGCTCAATATAGCCTCTGGTTCCAATCGGTTCCAGTTGAATGCGCGGATTGCACTCATCCCATACATATCCCCAAATGCCCGGGTCGTAACCTGCTATTGCGTTTTGCAGCTGTTCGATTGCCTGTCCATACTCCTCTTCCGCGAAAGGTTCTCCCTGAAACATCAGATATCGTGCTTCGGGCAAAGTAATCACGTCAAATCCCTCCGGGATTTTCCCGTCATAATCCACTGCTACTTCAACCCCCTGCACATACTTGGAAGTGTTTTCCTTTCTATATGCATCCGGCAGCAATAGACAGACCGGCTCGCCGCCGATGCCCTTAATACTTGTCAAAAGCCCCCATACGTCACAGCCTGCCTCCTCACAGTAAGACCAATATCCCTCTGCCTTGATTCCCCGTTTGATAATAACCTTTCTTGCCGGTTTGTCCACTGTCTGAATAAAAATGTTTTTTGTCTTTTCCATTTCACTATCATTCCTTTCCGTTTTAGGCAGATTTACTCTGTAAGGAAGAAACAGATACAGAGGAACGGGTCGGCGCAGATATTCATACGGATTACAGCCAAATTCACGCCGGAAAGCCCTTTGATATCCGTCCACGCTGTCAAACCCGCACATCATTGCCGCTTCTATTACCTGACATCCCTCATCCCGCAATTTTAATACGGATTTTGAAAGTCTGAGACGCCTAATATATTCTGCAGGCGTTATTCCCGTATAATATTTAAACAAACGATGGGCATGCCATGGCGAAAACAGGGAAACCCGCGCAAGGTCTGCAAGCGTTATTTTATGGAAAATATTTTGCATAATATAATCCTGCATACGCTGTACCGCTTCTATCTGCTCTCTCATCCGCCATCCCTCCGTCTGTTTAATCTGTACACTTCCGCCTTTTCATAACTTTTGTTATGTTTCATCTTTCCTATTTATTTTATCACTTTTCGCACAAATTCCGCTCGACTTTTCTTGCTTTTATTCAGCCGGTTCGATGCTGTTTTGCATCGGCTGCAACTTTCCATCCAGCAACCCGGAAACCGCCAACAAATCTTCATTTGTTAATACCATAGCATTTTTCTCTTTTTTTGATAATTTATTATCATGATAGCATATACATATTAAATTGTCACTATCTAAATTTTTTAACAGAAAAAATGCGAAATCCCTTTCCAATCCCAACATGAAATGATAAGATAGATATATATGTTCTAATTATGTAAGGGAGGGAACTGCCGTGGCAGCAACAGAATACGCAGCAGCATTGAAACAAGGCAGGCGGAGTTATCAGACCGCGCTTACCAAAGGAGAATACCCTTATCTTCCGGTGCTGGATGATATTTTATCTTATACAGAGGTAGCATCAATCGAAAATCTGGGAGTGATGGATATTCCCCTTTCCAAAATTGTAGGAACCAAAACCGCGGGGCGGACAAACGCGTTTGCCAATAACTTTATGCCCCTGCTTCCGGAGGATTCGGAGTTTGGCATGAAATGGGCATCTCTATACGACCACCAAATCGAGGACGGAATCCGCGACCCCATTATCGCCTACGAATTTATGAACCAATTCTACGTTCAGGAGGGCAACAAGCGCGTCAGCGTTATGAAATATCTGGAAACTTACAGTATTCCCGGAACCGTAACCCGTCTGGTACCCAGAAAATCAGATGAGAAGGAAAACCGCCTGTACTATGAATTTCTGGATTTTTATGAGGTATCGCAAAGTTACGACGTCTGGTTTACGAAAGAGGGCAGCTATAAAAAGCTGTTAAAACTTATGGGCAAAAAAGAGGACGAGATGTGGGATGATGATGACAGGATGAATCTGCATTACGCCACTTACAACTTTGCCGAAGCGTTTAAAAAAGCGCATGGGGAAAAACTGGATTTACAAGTTTCCGACGCTTTTTTAGTATATCTTGAAATTTACGGCTATGATAATGTCAAAGGTGAAACGGCACAGGAAATGCTGCCGGAGCTTCAAAAGATGTGGACTGAAATTACGCTTGCGGATAAAGGTAATCAAGTGGAACTTGTCCAGAATCCGGAAGAAACGAAAGAAACAAAGTCCTCTATTTTAAACCGCCTGATTCCTACGACAACGCTTACGCCGGAATCGCTCAAAATAGCGTTTATTTATATGAAAACAACCGACACATCCAGTTGGGCATATGCCCATGAATTAGGACGGATGTACATAGAACAGATATATGAGGGCAAACTGGAAACAATGGCATTTGATAAAGCCGATACGGAAGAAGAGGTGGAAGCCGCTATCGAAAATGCCGTGGAAGCCGGTTGTAACCTTATTTTTACAACGGCAACGCAGATGGTGAACCAGAGCGTACGTTCCGCCATCAAGCATCCGAAAGTAAAAATATACAACTGCTCCATCAAAATGTCCTATTCTTCCATCTGCACCTATTATGCAAGAATGTACGAATCCAAGTTTTTGATGGGCGCTATCGCCGCGGCGCTGTCCAGAACCGACAGGCTCGGCTATGTCGCAGATTATCCTATTTACGGAACATTGGCGAATATCAACGCTTTTGCTTTAGGCGCTAAAATGATAAATCCCTATGTGGAGATATATCTGGAATGGTCGAATGTAAAAGGACCGGACGCCAGAGAGCGCTTACAGCAGGAAGGCATCGTCTTTGTCTCTGACAGCGATATGATTACGCCAAAGCACGCCTCCAGAGCATATGGTCTTTACGCCAAAAAAGAGGACGGAACACTGGAGAATCTGGCAACGCCAATCTGGCATTGGGGCAAATTCTATGAGCGGATTGTCAAAAACCTGTGCAGCGGCGTCAGTACGGAGGCGGATGCGCAGAAAGGCAAAAAAGCGGTCAACTACTGGTGGGGAATGTCGGCGGACGTTATAGACGTTATCTGCTCACAGGATATGCCCCACGGTACCCACCGTCTCATTGAATTTTTAAAAAACTCTATCCGGGCCGGCGCTTTTCAGCCATTTGACGGACCGATTTACGCACAGGGCGGAGTCGTGCGCTGTGAAGCGGGCAAAAGCTTGGAACCGGAAGAAATTATCACCATGGACTGGCTTGCAGAAAATGTAATAGGACATATTCCCGAACTGGAAGAACTAACGGAGGAAGCACAAGCGCTGGTACAATTTCAAGGCATTAGAGTAGACGAATCCAACGCGGAATAAAAATAATATGAATATCTTACTACTTGCCGACCAAAAATCTAAATTTCTGTATGATTATTACGACCCGGAGCGTGTCAAAGACATCGACCTTATTATCTCCTGCGGAGACCTGCCGCCGGAATATCTGTCTTTTTTCGTCACACTCTGCAATGTTCCCCTGCTCTATGTGAGGGGCAACCATGATAAAAGATACGACGAGAAACCGCCGGAAGGCTGCATTTGTATCGAGGATGATATTTATGTGTATGAGGGCGTACGCATTCTCGGACTGGGCGGCTCTATGGAATATATTCCCGGTTCCTCCGACCAGTATACGGAGCATAAAATGCGCAATCGGGTCAGAAAACTGAAGTTTAAATTATGGCGGCATAAGGGCTTTGATATTCTGGTAACACATGCTCCTGCCTATCATATCAACGATATGGAGGATTTACCCCACCGGGGATTTGCCATTTTCCGGACATTAATGGAAAAATACGAACCGAAATTCTTCTTCCACGGACATGTGCACGCCAATTATGGCAGAAATTTTAAAAGAACGGACACGTTCGGCAAAACGACTATCGTAAATGCCTACGACTACTATATCGTAGAATACCCCCCGGAAGCGGAGGCTATGTAAATTCTTGGAGCGCAAGCCTAACGGCTTGCGCTTTTTATAGGTCTTTTCTCTGATATAGATACCCCGTCAGTACATACGCTGTCAGTATTACGATAACACCCGTTACCATCATCACATAGTTCCATTTCCCATCCGTAAAAATATCGGCGGCATTGGCATAGTAAAACGGCGTAACATATTTCAGGTTTTCAATGGCGGGAACAATCCGGCACATCATATCGGCGGCAAAAAGCAAAAGGGTAATGCCAAGCCCGACGCCTGTGGCGGCTCTTTTTACTATCGCAGACAGGCAGAAACATACCGTGCCGATTTCAAGCTGCATAAGCGCAGCCGCCGTATGGTACAATATCATTTCTTTAGCGTCCACCGCCTCGCCCATCATCGCAAAGGCTATAAAATATATGACCGTACAGACAAAATTCAATAACAGTATATTACTCAATAACGCCTGATATTTCCAAAACAGGATATCCTTTCTTTCTATGGTCAGCACGTTCAAGAACTCCGTCGTATGACCGTTTTCCTCCTTGGAAAGCATATCCATCCCCAGAAGCGCCGCGAACATAGCGCCTCCCAGACTATGTATCATGGCAATCTCGGTAGCATAGTAGCCCTCTAAGGTGGCAAGACTCATTTTATCCAGCCCAATCGCCGCGGACATCATACCCATACCGGAAAAAGCATCCGCAATCTCCTGTACGGAACTTTTTAAACTTGTATACAGCAAAATACAGCCAAAACAGATAACGCCCACACATAATGTCCATATCAGCAGGCTTTTTTTGTTCATTCTCATCTCATGCTTATAAAGCGTGGTATTCATTTTCATAGTAATGCCGGAAGATTGCATCCAAATCCGCCTCCTCTATCGTAATATCCGTAATATCATGCCCCGCAAAACCCGCAAACAGTTCGTTCAAATCCCCCTGATAGACAAAGCTTTCCTCCCTGCCGTCCCGTACCATATAGATTTTTTTCGTATTTGTCTTAGTCAGATTTTCCACCGTATCGGCGCATATGACTTCACCCTCCCTGATAATCGCGGCGTGACGGCAGTATTTTTTAATCTCCGGCAATACATGGGAGGACAAAAAACAAGTCGTTCCCTGTTTGTTATATTCCAAAATCAGCGCAAAAAATTCCGCCTGTATCAAAGGATCCAAGCCGCTTGTCGGCTCGTCGAAGATAAAAAGGCGCGGCTTATGCTGCATCGCGCAGACAATACTTACTTTTTTACGGTTTCCCAAAGAAAGCGCCTCCACCTTTTTATCCACATCCACCGCAAGCCGTTCGCATAACATCGCCGCCTCCTTAGAACAGTCCAGCCCCCGCATATCCGCGGCAAGACGGATAACGTCCTTAACCTTCATGCCCGGATAAAACATCGCCTCCGACGGCATATAGCCGACTTCCCTTAACAGTTCGACGTGCTGCATTTTCACGTCCATGCCAAGCACCCGCACCTCTCCCTCGTTAAAATGAAGCAACCCTAAAAGCGTCCGGATGGTCGTGGATTTTCCCGCGCCGTTCGGTCCCAGAAAGCCGTAGATGTCTCCCTGCTCCACTTCTAACGACAGGTTTTTTACGCCTCTGTGTCTGCCATAGTTTTTCGTCAGGTTTTGAATAGATATTGCCCTCAATTATCATTTTCCTCTTTTCTGTTTTTAAATGTCTCCAACTCCTGATTTAACTGTGCGGTATCAATATCACGTTTTATTTTATAAATTAAGAAGACGCACACATAGCAAAGCAGCATATAGAAAAAATAGCACAGCGTCGCCGTCAGGTTCCTGTCATACCAGCGAAAGAAAAAGCTTGCCGCCGTATATAAGAGGGTGCAGCCCAAGGTTCCTCCCGCCACGGTTTTATCAAACCTCTCCGACTCGTCAAAGTTGTGCAGAAGATAAACCTGTAAATAACTCATGGCGTACGCCGTCAGCACGATTTCCATCATCTGTATGATACTCGCATCCAGACTGCCCTGTGTGAGCCGATAAGCAAAATAGAAGAAGAGGATAATCGCAAAATACAGACAGGCTTTTATCTCAATGCCGATTTCCAGTGATAAAAATTTCTTGATTTTATCCGCTTTATTTTCTTTCTTCATCGTTCCTCCCCCTTTAAGATTCTTCTTAACTCTCCCGCGTAACGTCTGGAAATAACGATATGCTCTCCGTTGTCCATCTGCGCGTCAATCCTGCTGGCGGACATACTCTTTAACCTGTCTATCCGATAAATATTCATCACAGCAGCCTTGCTGCACCGAAAAAAGCCTCTATCTGCATACAGCGTTCCAAAAAGAGCCAGCGTCAACGCCGTTCTATACACTTCATTCTGCGTATATACAAAAGTATTGCCATCCACGCTCTCTAAATAAATAACATCTGAAATGTTTATAAAAAACTGTTGTCCGTTATTCATCACCACCAGTTTTTCCGCCTTTCCCTCCAGATATTGCACAATATCCTCTATCTGCTGCGTCATCTGCCGATAGCGGATGATGGCTTCTTCATTTCCCGTATCTATCTGCTGTAGTGTGACTTTCATTTTTATACCGTGCCTTTCCTTTGTCTGCCGATTCCTGTTCAGGATTGCCCTGCTTTCTTTATATTATATTTTTCGCCGGAAAACAAGTGGGCTGCCGATAAGCTGCACTTTTTGCCCGATGAAATGCAAAAACGGCTCTTCGTCAGAGCCGTTTTATCACTTTGTAAACAAATCCGCATGTGTTCCTGTACGGGAAGCGGTTAATATTAATTTTCCTTTATCAACAGCATAAACCAGAAGCCAATCCGGTAAAATATGACATTCTCGGAATCCAGCATAATTACCGGTCAATCCATGGTCCCGACAACGCTCCGGAAGAGGCTGTTGCGCCATAAGTGTGTCGATAACTTTTTCCAGCATTTCCATATCGCATCCGCGCTTTTTCATGCGCTTATAATCCTTGCGGAATTGCCCCGTTGTCACTAATTCCAGCATTACTCACCATCTTTCTCCGCATCCAGCTCTGCAAAAAGCTCATGTGCGGAAGCATAACGTTTCCCCTCTATCCTGCCATCCATAATGGCTCTTGCCTCTTTCATTGCTATTTCCGTTTCCATGTTATAGCGTGGCTGTCTTACTTCAAAAGGCAGTCCTCCCTCCATAATGGATTTACGGAGAAATATATTAATAGCATCTGTAATGGTAATTCCAAAACTGGAAAATAATCTTTCAGCGTTTGCCTTTGTTTCCGGGTCAATACGGACATTAATATTCGCAGTTTTAGCCATAAAACACACCTCCCAAGTTTACTACTTATATTATATCCGATTGTGACAGCAATATCAATACAATGTGAAACATTTGCTGTATTACTCCGCCATATAAATCGCCACCTGCCTCTCCATTTTATCAAGTGCCTCTTCCAGCGAAGCCTCTCCGCGTATATACGCGCTGCCGTTGTCAAACACGGCGTCCTCTAATATCGCATCCCGAATATACGCTGTATCCAATGCGGCAAATATCTCCTGCAATGCCGCCGTCTGTTCCTCGCTTGCCAGATAAACCGTGAAATCCAGCGACGTGCCATCCTGCGTTGACATCGACAGATAACTATACGCACCGTCCTCGGACAGATAACTTTCATCTACTGCCGCCTGACTCTCATAAGCCGCCTTGTTGACAGGAAAGCTGTAATAAGTTTCCTGTGCTTCTTTTGATAAGAAGAAATCCATAAACTTTTTTGCGGCGTCCTGCTGTGTGGAGGCGGCGCTGATTCCTAAAAGCGTATTCGGTTTAAATACATGGCTGCACTCTCCCTGCATATCCATAAATCCGCTCTCTTCAAAACCTTTTGCTCTTTCCAGAGAGATACATTCGTCATAGGCATAAGGCGCAGCAAGCCAGCCGCTTAACAAATACTTATCCCCGCTGATATAATTAAAAATATCCGAAGCAATCGTCCAGTCTATTCTCCATATAGACTCACTGTATGTACTGTGGTACTCCTCAGCCATTCTTGCATAAGCCTCCAGAACATCGTCGCTGACGCCCTCTATCTGTGCATCGTAAATACGCTTACACTGTTCCAGATACTTAGCAATGCTTTCTCTATTCAACGTCCCGCTTTCCGTCAGCCACTTTGGCGCGCTCACCGCAGCAAAACGATTCATTACCCCTACCGCATCATAGATACCGATAATATCACCGTCCGGATGTTCTTTGTGAAGCGTTTCCACCGCTTTCCCGAAACTGTCCAAATCCGTGATATCCGAGAGAATCGTTTTCTCTCCAATCAGCACGGGAATATGGAATGTAGCAGGCGCGATATATGCCTTTCCATCGACTTTCAGCGCGTCTATGATATTGTCGTAAAGCGGTTCTTTTGCACTGTATTCGCGCAGATAGTCCGTCAAATCGAGCAAAAGTCCTTTTTCTACATAAGAAGCAAACGGCAGTTCGTCCATCATAATAAGGTCAGGGCCCGTACCCGCCATAATCTCAGTGTTTAACTTCTTAAGCGCATCTTCCCTTGTCACTGCCTCTCCGTCTGCAATACCGATTTCATAAGAAACGAAAATATCCGGATTTCTCGCCTGATACATGGAAACCGCCTGCCGCATATCCTCATCTTCCCGCAGACTGTATATGGTAAGCACATTCTCCGGTACGGTAGGCACATCAGGGTCATAGGTAAAGCGAAGCAGCTTATTATTGGAAAAAAGAACGATAAACTCATCCTCTTCCAGCGTCAATGCTGAAATGATGGTATAGGACGGATTACTTAACATGGACAGATTCCCGTCCACTACCTGTTCCATCATATTCCCGCCGACCACATGGCGGTGGATTCCTTTAGCGCCTATCAGATAAAGGACGGAAGCGCCATCCGGCAGAATATACATAGAGCAATAGTAGTCTCCGTTATAGTAGCGTCCGCTGTAATTTTCACTGACAAAATCCATCAGCACGTCATCTTCTATAAACTCTTTCGCATCCATATCATAAAGTGAGGGAGGCTGCTCATACTCTCCATCCCTGTCTCTGATGATAAGATTTTCTTCCGCATAAAATACGGGATAATAATCATCTCTCGGCAGCGCCATCTCCCCGCTGCCATCCTTAAATACTTCATAAATATTGCCCATACGGGTAAGGATAAAAATACGGTTATCTTTTGTCATCGCCATTTGTTTGATATACTCGTCGTCCTCTGTCAGTTCCACTTCAACCGGCATCCGTGAACCATCCGGCAGTATCAAATCCATAACCGGAGTATAATCTTCATCCCCTGTAATCGGGTCATAAATCACTCCAACCGTGCCATCGGGCGATACTTTTATCTCACTGATATAATATTGTTTTGCCAGCAAATCCATCATCCAGTCCGGCTGCTCCAGATTCCATGTCTCTCCGTTATCCTGCGATACCCACAATCCCTGTACGGCGTCAGGAATGACAAGGCTTCCGTCTTCATATTGGTAAAGCCCTTTCGCGTCTTTTAACCTGTCCGATAAATCCGTCTCTTTCTCCACATAACGCCCCAGTGCGCCCGTGCCGCCGCTTTCGTTTTCTCCACTCTGCGCCTGATTCGTGCCGCCGCTTTGATTGATGCTGTCGTTATTTTGTCCATTGTCTCCTGCGTTATCTTTGCCGCATCCAAACATCACAAGTGTTATAGAAAATGTCAGAAGCAGGCTGATAACTTTTTTACTCCACTTTTCCTTACTTTTCCTTTTCATAAATATCCTCGGTTATTTTACAATCTGCCAATCTTTCCATTGCCGTATACCCAAAATAACAGAAAAATCTCTAAACTTTCTCTAATATTTTTTAAGATTTTCTTGTTTCTTTTTTCTTTAGAGGACTTTTAAAGATTCTTATGATAGGATAGATTCAGATAAAAAGAAACCACTGTACAAGACGGGAGGCTGTTATGCGTATTTTACTTGCTGAGGATGATAAAAACTTAAATCAGGCTTTAACATGGCAATTACGCAGACAGAGCTATCAGGTAGACTCCTGTTATAATGGGGAAGAAGCGCTCTATTATGGCAGGCAGAATATCTATGACGTTATCTTATTGGACAGGATGTTGCCTGATATAGAGGGAACGCAGGTCTTGACCGAACTGCGGCAGGCTGCGGTCAACGCGCCCGTGATTCTGATTACCGCGCTTGGTATGTTGCAGGATAAAATTACCGGCTTGGATTTGGGTGCGGACGACTATCTTGTCAAACCCTTTGATTTTGAAGAGCTGTTAGCAAGAATACGCTGTGTCACAAGGCGTTCTCTCATCCTAAACGCACAGTCCGACGGCGTCATACGTTATCATGACATTATCTGGTCTCCCCGCGAAATGTGCCTGAAAGGACCGAACGGCGACTGCATGTTATCGCGCCGCGAAGCGGATTTGCTGGAAAGTTTCCTGCACACACCAAAACAGACGATTGCGCGTGAAACCCTGCTTTTGAAAGTATGGGGGCCGGACAGTGAAGTGGAAAACGGCAATCTGGATAACTATATTCATTTCCTGCGCAGACGACTGAAAGCTGTCGGTTCCTCCTTACAGATAAAAACGGTCTGGGGCGTAGGCTATGCGCTTATTCTCCCTTAACATAACGCTCGTTTTGCCAGGACGTCTGTTGTAACATTGATATACGATATACAAGAAAGGAACACACTTGTTATGTTTCGTAAAGCACACTTGCTCTTTACTTTATTATGCGCCGGTACTACTTCGGCTATTATGATTCTGATGTCTTTGCTTTATCTGCATGTATCGGAAAACAGCCTCTATGAAAATCAGTTCCATTCGTTTCAAAACGATATCGGCACGATTGCAACGGGATTAGAGGACGAGACGTCTTTATCGATACAATGGCTGACACGGATAGAAGCACAGAACCACTATATCATATATGTCATGGATAACGGCGTTCCTTTTCTTTATAATGCGCTGCATGACCGTATTGATTCTAATAACCAAAAATTGTTATCGGAGAGTTTGGAAGCATATCAGGCACTATTTGAAGTTTCTCCCTCCACACAGACATACACTGTTTTAACGAATAACGGACTTACATCCGCTAATATCGCAGGTATAGGGAAAGGCAGCGCCTATTCCGGCATCTGGCACACGGAGTATGAATTTGATTCTCCCTCTGAAAATAACACCTATTATTGTTCCCTTATAGATATTGAACGCAGCGGCACGACGTCCCAAATCATTATTCTTTCTTCTTTGCGGACGCTGGATACACAGGTCTTTCGCCAGCGCGTCCTCTTTGCTTGTCTTGATTTTGCCGCCGTCGTATTGTTTTGCGTCTTTTCATGGTTTTTTACAGGCAGGCTTCTGAAACCTCTGCGTGAAAATCACGAGGCGCAGATGCAGTTTATCGCCGCCGCTTCCCATGAACTGCGTACGCCGCTTTCCGTGATTCTTGCCAGCAGCGAATGCTGCCAGAGTGCCTCCATTGATGAACAGCGAGGCTTTTTTCAGACTATCCGCAACGAGGGCAAGCGTATGGAAAGACTCATAGACGATATGCTGACGCTTGCACGCCTCGGCGCTAACCGTTTTTCGATTGAACAAAAGCCCGTACAGTTGGATACACTATGTCTCAACGCCTATGAAGCCTTTGAACCATTATGTCAAAATAAGGATTTAACACTGCATCTTATCCTGCCGGAAGAAGCTCTCCCTCGCTATCAATGCGACGCCTCCCGGATTGCACAGGTACTCTCCATCCTTTTACATAACGCGCTCAGTTATACGCCGGAGAACGGGCAGATTACTTTAGAACTTGTCTGGCATAAAGATAACGGATGTTTTGAAATATCCGTAACCGATAACGGCGTCGGCATTTCCGATGCGGATAAAAAGCATATCTTCGAGCGTTTCTACCGCGCCGAAAAATCCCGCAGCACGAAAGGGCATTTTGGGCTGGGGCTTTCGATTGCCTATGAGATTGTCGCCGCCCACCACGGGAAAATCAGTGTGACGGACAATCCCGGAGGGGGGAGTGTTTTTACGGTGAGACTGGGGTAAATTTTATTTATAAATGTGAAAAAATTTCCCCATTTCGTTGCTTTTTTTATATTTTCAGCTATAATTAAGAATACATAGATATTTTTATTAGGGAAACAAATAGAAATAAAAGACAAAGCCAGGCATCTGGGAGGTGAAATGTATGGCAACAAAAAGTATCCTAAAAGATGTGAAAATAAAAGATACACAACTTGCCCACACATTTGTGTCCGCGCTTAGTCAAGCGGAACACAGTAAGTACAAACCGTCTCAAATAACACGGGAATATAAAGAACTTACAGGAGATAAAATCAAAGAATTCTTTGGTAAAAACACTTGATATGGAACAGTTGTTTATCAAAACACATTTTATAGAAATGAACTTAAGCGATATAATCGAACAATTAGGAGAGGATGTGACAAAGTCCATTCTCTCTTCTTTTTCCTGTCCGATAAATAAGGATATTGAAAATTTCATAAAATATAAAGCGATTGAGTTTTCTAAAAGGACTTCCGCAAAGACACATTTAGTTTTTTGGGAAACAGAAGATGAAAAAAACAAGGAATTTGTAGGCTATTATGCTTTAATACGCTACTGCAACATTAGAGTAACACACTTCCAAAAAGTAAGGATAAAATTATAATTATGCCCAAATCCATTTTAAGGATATTGACTACTTTCATCATATCAATGTTTCAATTTCACTATCGGCGTAATCTTATTATATAACAGCAAATCAAATACATCGTAATACATCCATTGTCCACTTGCCATCCCATTCACAATTTGCCAGAATGGTCTCTTCTTCATATCATCATTTATGCGGTATTCTATAGAAAGTACGCTTTCTCTATGCTCGAAATATGGAACAAAACAAATTTTATTTTCATATGGCAGAGCGCAAAATTTTTCAACTCGTTGTGGGTCTTCATCAAAAAACATTACAAAGAGATTATTCCAGTCAATGCGCTTTTTACGCCTCTCCCACGCACTTACGGCTTCTTCAAAACTTATATAATGATTAAAGTACAGTAATATATCATCACACAAAACAACTGGAAAATCTCGCTTTAAATCATTGTTAAATCGCATTTCCTTAAGCTGTAATTTGCAGTCAATATAATATTGAGGATTAAGCAGGAATTTTAAATAATCATCATGATTTTCAAACATATTTATAAATGGTGAATTAAAGCGCAAACCTAATTGATTATATGTCATACCTCCCCAACAACTTGGTGCAAAAATCGTTGGAGTATTCATTTTAAGCGCTTTATATTTATCAAAACTGAAACCGAAGAGTCTTAAGACACGACATGGGATGATGTTATATTCATTAAAACCTAATGCGAGAGCCTCTCTCCGTATGTTTTCAGAAATAGTCCTATCTGTAGACATTATAATAATAATATCAAAATTAAATTTTTCAATTTTCTTTTTTTCAATGAACTGGTATCCACCCAAATTACTATAGAGTGTATTATTTGACGTCACCCCACAAATTTCGAGCAAACCAATTAATTCATAATATTTTACGTTATGATAGTAATTCCGAAATGCCTCTCCTGTACCCCACAACAGACATCTTGGTTTTTTTACAAAAGTTCCATCTGATATAAAGATTCTGTCTGTCTGTCTGTCTGTCTGTCTGTCTGTCTGTCTGTCTGTCTGTCTGTC
>JAMPCN010000014.1 GCA_023666125.1 Bacillus sp. (in: firmicutes)
GGAAGAAATGCGTATAATACTTATAATAACTATATCATTCATAAAATATAAAAGATAGGAAGTCATAAATATGTATCAAATCGATTTTGAAAATCCGATTCATGTATTTTTTATAGGCATAGGCGGCATCAGTATGAGCGGCCTTGCCGAAGTTCTTCTCTCAAAAGGATTTACGGTATCCGGTTCCGACAGACAAAAATCCTCTCTCACCGAAGCTTTGGCCGCCAAGGGCGCCCATGTTTATTATGGGCAGAAAAAAGAAAATCTTGCATGCCGCCCTGATTTAATTGTATATACAAGCGCCATCAAAAATGACAATCCGGAATTTGTTGCCGGCATGGAGCTTGGCATCCCGTTTTTGACCAGAGCGCAGCTTCTCGGACAGATGATGAAAAATTATAAAATCCCCATCGCTGTCAGCGGCACACATGGAAAAACAACCACGACCTCCATGTTATCCCAAATTTTACTGGAAGCGGAATGCGACCCGACCTTGTCCATTGGCGGCATCTATCAGGCTATCGGCGGCAATATCCGTGTCGGGGACTCCGATTATTTTGTCACCGAAGCATGCGAATACACAAACAGTTTTTTAAGCTTTTTCCCCAAAATCGGGATTATCCTGAATGTCGAAGAAGACCATCTGGATTTTTTCAAAGATATTGATGATATCCGCCACTCCTTCCACGAATTTGCCAAACTGCTGCCTTTCGGGGGAACGCTGATTATCAACGGCGACATTCCGCAAGTACAGGAAATAACAAGCGGACTGTCCTGCCATATCGTTACTTACGGGGCATCTTCCTCCTACGATTATTATCCCGCCGATATCACTTATGACGAGTTTGGACACCCGTCCTTTACGCTGATGGAAAAAGGCGGCCATACGGCCGGTTCCTATACCCTCCGCGTTCCGGGTCTTTATAATGTATACAATGCCGTTGCCGCCATTGCCGCCGCCAAAGTTCTCGCTATCGCCGATGACGCAATCGCCGGCGCCTTACTTCACTTTAACGGAACCGACAGACGCTTTGAATACAAAGGCCGGGTAAACGGCATCACTATAATAGATGATTATGCGCATCATCCCACAGAAATTACTGCAACTTTAAATGCGGCCAAAAATTATCCCCACAAAACTCTCTGGTGCGTATTTCAGCCGCACACTTATACGAGAACAAAAGCGTTTCTTCCCGAATTTGCAAAAGCTTTGTCTGTTTCCGACGAAATTATCCTGGCGGATATCTATGCGGCCAGGGAAAAAGACACTCTCGGTATCAGCTCTCAGACGCTGCAGGAAGAAATACGGAATATTGGACACGAATGTTACTATTTTTCCTCGTTTGCAGAAATTGAAAATTTCGTTTTGAAAAATTGCACAAGTGGAGATTTGTTGATAACTATGGGAGCCGGAGATGTCGTAAAAATCGGAGAAAACCTTTTGAAAAAATAATTATCCACAATATCCACAGAAAAAAATCCGTTTTCTCTTTTCTTTTTCTGTGGATATTTTTTACGATTGTTTCATGATTTTGTTCTCCTATACACATTATCCACAACATGAAGAAGAATATTCGCTTTTTTGTTTCTGTCAAAATGACTATATCTTTTTAAATTTTCTCATGCTATAATTCATCTTACTTCATGAATGCGGGGTTATAGAAATGAGTCATTTAACGATTTACCAGGATAATTATACGAATGCTACGGTGATTTCCAACCGTTTTATAGATGAATATATGAAAGCTGCCAATGACGCGCAGCTTAAAATCTATCTGTATCTGATTCGCATGATGAGCGCAAGACTCTCCACCAGTGTGTCCGACATCGCCGATATCTTTAACTATACGGAAAAAGACGTGCTGCGCGCCTTGAAATACTGGGAGAAAAATAAGCTGCTCACCTTAGATTATGACGACTCCAAAAATTTGACCGGCATCCATCTTCTGGATTTGAATTCGAGCTTTTCTGCTTCCGCGCCTGTTGCGGAATCGACGGTTCCGATGTACGTGCTGCCGATTTCTTCCAAAGCGTCCGCTGCAGAAAAAGAAACGCAGGAAGAAAATCCTTATGAAAAGCCGTCCTATACGCTAGACCAGCTAAAGGCTTTTAAATCGGATGAGGCCACTTCCCGTCTGCTGTTTATTACGGAACAGTATTTAAAAAAGACACTAAGCGCAAATGAAATGAAATCCATCCTGTTTATCTCGGACAGGCTTGGTTTTTCGGAAGATTTAATCGATTATCTAATCCAGTACTGTGTAGACCACGGTAAAAAGGATTTACGCTATATTGAAAAAGTTGCCATCAACTGGGCGCAGGAAGGCGTTACGACGCCCGAACAGGCCACCCGTTATGTACATAAATATGATAAGACAGTCTATGACATTATGAAAGCGCTCGGCAAATCCAATGCGCCCACACAGGCGGAGATATCCTATATCACCCGTTGGACGAAAGAATTTGCCTTTGAATTTGACGTTATCAATGCAGCCTGTGAAAAAACGGTTCTTGCCACGGACAAACACCGTTTTGAATATGCCGACAGTATTTTGAACAACTGGTTCAAAGCGGGCATTCATCATAAACGGGATATTCAGGCGGCCGAAAACCAGTTTCGGCAAAATAAAACCGTTAAAACGCTCTCGGCCAATAAATTTAACCAGTTTAAACAGAATCAATACGACTTTGACGAACTGGAACAAGAACTTCTCAGCAATTAATTTTAAAGGAGCATCGCCGTGTCTTTAACAAACACTCAGTATGATACCATACTCCGTGACTATGAAAACAGACAACTGCATAACCGCCATGAACTGGAACGCAGAACTGCTTATGTCTATGAACAGATTCCCGGCTACCGCAGCCTGGAGGATAAAATTGCCTCCGTTTCCGTTTCTTATGGAAAAAAATACCTGGACGGCGACGAAAACGCCATGGATGAATTGAAATCCATGCTGTCCGAGATTACGGCTCAGAAAAAAGCGCTTCTGGAAAATGCCGGACTTCCGGCGGACTATCTGGCGCCGGTCTATACCTGTCCGGATTGTCAGGACACCGGCTATATCGGTTCCCGGAAATGCCACTGTTTCAGGCAGGCAATGATTACGCTTTTATACGAACAGTCCAATATCCGCGAAATGCTGCAAAGCGAGAATTTTCAATCGCTATCCTATGAATATTATGAAAGTGAAGACTTAGCGCATTTTAAAAATGCGGTTGTAACCTGCCAGAATTTTATCAAAAATTTCAATTCCGACTACCATAATCTGTTTTTTTATGGTACAGTGGGTACGGGGAAATCATTCTTATCCAACTGTGTTGCCAAGGAACTGATTGAGAGCGGACACTCCGTTATCTATTTCAGCGCAGCCGGTCTTTTTGAATTGCTATCCAAATATTCTTTTGATTACAAAAACAGAGAAGACCAAAAATCCCGTTATACTGACCTTTACCAGTGTGACCTGTTGATTATTGACGATTTGGGTACGGAACTGACAAACCAGTTTGTCGCTTCCCAGCTTTTTTCTCTGCTGAATGAACGCCATATGGGGAAAAAGGCTACAATCATTTCCACCAATTTATCGCTGGAAGAACTACGGAACCGGTACTCTGACCGTATCTTTTCCCGTATTACCAGTCATTATGAAATTTGTAAATTGACCGGACCTGATATTCGCATGTACAAAAAACGATTACTGAACAGAAAGTGAGGATTTTCTCATGGCAAAGCGCGAAGAAAAAAGAAACCTGGAAACCATCCCGGTCGGCTCCCTCGGCATTATTCCGTTGGAGGGCTGTAAGACATTGGGTGAAAAAGTAGACTACTATCTCGTAAAATGGCGGGCGGAGCGTGAAAGCGAACATAAGGACAGCCTTGCTTTTACCGGCTATCAGAGAGATTCCTATATTTTAGACGCACAGGTTCCGAGATTCGGTTCCGGCGAAGCAAAAGGCATTATCAAGCAGTCGGTCCGCGGCACTGACTTATATATTCTGGTCGATGTTGCCAATTACAGCCTGACCTATTCTCTGTGCGGCCATCGCAACCATATGTCTCCTGATGACCACTATCAGGATTTAAAGCGTATTATTGCCGCCGTCGGCGGCAGAGCCAGAAGAATTACCGTTATCATGCCCTTTTTGTATGAAAGCAGACAGAACAAGAGAACGTCGAGAGAATCCCTCGACTGCGCTCTCGCTTTGCAGGAAATGGTAAATATGGGCGTCGATAATATCATTACTTTCGATGCGCATGACGCCAGAGTGCAGAACGCCATTCCACTGCACGGTTTTGAAACCGTACAGCCCGCTTATCAGTTTATCAAAGGGCTTTTAAACAATGTAAAAGACTTAAATATTGACAGCAGCCACATGATGGTTATCAGCCCCGATGAAGGCGGTATGAGCAGAGCCATCTATATGGCGAACGTTTTGGGTCTGGATATCGGTATGTATTATAAGAGGAAAGACTACACACGAGTTATCAACGGGCGCAATCCTGTTGTTGCGCATGAATTTCTGGGCAGCAGCGTGGAAGGCAAAGATATGATTATTATAGACGATATGATTTCCTCCGGCGAAAGCGTATTGGAAGTTGCCGCCGCCCTCAAGGCAAGAAAGGCCGGACGTATTTTCGTATGCGCCACTTTCGGTCTTTTTACGGCAGGACTGGAACGTTTCGACAAGGCATATGAAAAAGGAACCATCGACAGGATTCTGACGACTAATCTCATCTATCAGCCGCCGGAACTGTTGGAACGCGAATGGTACATTAACTGTGATTTGAGTAAATATATCGCCTATCTGATTGACACGTTAAACCATGATTCCTCTATCAGCGACCTGCTCAATCCGGTGGAGCGTATCCACTCTTTTGTAGCAAAATATCAGGCGGGGGAATTATAAAAATCAGAACGAAACAGCAAGGTACTCTGACGGGGTGACGCAATGTTATTGTTAAAAGCAAATCCGGAATTAAAAAAAGTATTTGGAACATTAGTCAAAGCAATGAAAGTGCCTGTCACATGGACAGATACTTTTATCATAATGAACAATAATCTGATACTGGCAGGCGATATCCGTTCTCTGATTTTCGATTTTGACAATAAAAAAGTATCTACCAACATAATAGAAGTTCCCACCAGGAGCGCACAGTTGGAAAGCATGCCAAGCGACACGCTGTTAAATAATGTCATGAATATGATATTGTATGCTTTCGGCAAATGGGGCGCTATCAATGTGAAAGTTGATAAAGATTATGCCGCCCTGAATGCCTTATTTGAGAACGTGCTGCGCCCGGTCAACATTGAGCCGGGATTTAGCGCACAAAATTTCCGTTTTTTTAAAGAAGGCATACAAATTACCTATGAAGATACCATGCTCGCCATTTTAAGGCTTCTGAAAAATGAAGGAAAATTAAGAGAGGGACAGAGTCTGGCAACTTCCGAGAACAAGGCGCAGGATGAATCTTCGGATACGGACGAAACGATACAGGATGGCGCAGGGCAAAGAAAAATCGAAGAGACGGAAGAAGATTACGATTATCAAATCGGCCTTTGGCACAATCTATGTTGGAAAAAAGCGGCATATGATTTCCAAAAATCCCCCCAGACAGAAGAAGATACTGTAAAATCCAGAATCGGACGCGATTTTTACATTACCAATTATATATGCCCAAACTGCGGACAAAAATTATATCTTGGCGTATATCCCACCGACAGGGAACTGCTTATTGATACGGAGGAAGGACGTGTCTTTATGGCGCGTACTTATGCCTGCGATGAATGTAATACGCTCTATACTCCCCGCCCGGGAAAACTATTACAGGAGGGCGACGTCTATCATTTACAGTTTGACGAGGACAGAATCGCCTATGAAGACTATCTGGATATTTTAGGCGATAAGGCCGCCCGGACAACCAATTACAAATTTAACGAATTTGAATCTGAACGCGGTAAAAAAGCAAATACGGAAACCGCCGATGAAATAGCAACGGATGACAACAAAAACGATACCGTATCATATCATGCGTCTAACGCAGCGGACAGCGTATTAAATGACGCCTCAAACGATGATATTCCGCCCGCTCATACTTCCGGCTTAAAAGCCATAAAAGAACGGCTTTCTAAAAATACTGCCAGGCAGGATGACTCTCAAAGCGAACTGCCTCATGCAGAAAAAACGGAGATATCCGGTACAAAAAAAACAACACACACAACCCCGGATTCTACTCCGACAGAGCCTGCTCCGGACACATCCTATCTCACCCAGAAGTCAACCGATGAACTGAAAGCTATTCTGGAGCATTTAGAGCGTTCCGACAAAGCTTCCCTGTCACAATTTGGTGTCAGCGCTCCGAACAGTGAATATATTGATATGGTAACGGATATTCTCCATGAAAAACTGACTGCCAAATATGATGCCCGTATGGGTGTTTTAAACAGGCTCTCTTTTAAGCAGCTTGCCGATTTGAGAAAGCAGATTACCAAAGAAACCGTCTTTTCCGATGAAGAAAAGGATAAATACCGGAAAAAAATCGACAATCTCTTATACGAGGCGGAGGCCAACGCCTTAAAACAAAAGGTAGAGGAATGCAGAAATAAATCTTATGCGGAAATTGAACAGATGATAGACTATGTCGAAAGCCGCGAGATATTAGACGAATTAAAACAGGA
The DNA here is from genome assembly GCA_023666125.1 of Bacillus sp. (in: firmicutes). GTDB lineage: Bacteria > Bacillota > Clostridia > Lachnospirales > Lachnospiraceae > UBA3282. The sequence goes on from JAMPCN010000014.1 coordinate 6,678, forward strand.
AACCATTCAAAAATTAAAAACCTTAAAGGCCGGCCGCGCCGTACGGGAAGTGGAACATCTTTTAACACAGATGCCTGTCAATATCAACAGACAGCAGCTTGCCGTTTATTTAGAAAAGCTCGACCAATATAAGGAGGTTGACTTAACGCCATACCGCAGGCAGTTAGAAGAACGGAAAAACATGGCGGAGATAGAAGAAATATCGGCTATGGTAAAACGCAGCGAAAAGAAAGACCGGATTGCGCTGTGGAACTTGTATGAACAATTACAGCAGCTTGATTACAGCAAGGAAAATAAAGAACCTTTTCTGGAAAAAATATACGACAAAATCCGCAGAATGGACGAAGCCAAAATCGAAAAAATCTGCCCCAGCCTCGTGACCTTTTCTTTCTCGGAAGGTCTGGATATGTATGAGCAGATTAAGAAAGGCGTCTTTTTACCGGAATTAAAAACCAATACGCTGGAAATGATTCAACGCCGTCTTACGAAGTTAAAAACCGATGAAAGCGTCCAACTGATGCGGAAATTGAAAAAAAATATGGAAGAAAAGCTTTCCGATAGAAGCGGTCTATACTTCTACGACGCGCGGGAAGAATTAAAAAAAGCGCAGAATGCGGCCTCACAAAATCGCACATCGGAAAATGAGGAAAACGACGGAAATGAAAGCCCGGAACGCATGGAAGAAGAAAATGCCAAGGCCGCTATGCGGCGTGCCATTAACGGCTATGCCTCTTCCAGAGACCAGTATGAATATCCGCTGATGGTCTGTGACAGTTCCCGCGCGGGGAACGGCAAGGAAGGATTCGTCCTTACGCCCGACCACATTTTCTGCCATACTTTTTTAAATTCCAACATTGTTGCCGTTGCAGATATTGATACCATTAAAGCCAGTAAAAAACTATTTGGGAAAGGTATTTTTGTAACAACCTTTACAGGTGAAAAGATAAAACTGCCAAACGCAGTCAATACCAAAAACTGGAAAGCTTTTTCGGAAGTCTTAGACAGCTTTACCGATTATCTTCAGGAAAAGCCGGAATCCAGAAGCATTGAATATATGTCAAAAGAAAAACATGACATTATACGCTGCTACCGCTGCGGCTACGCCTATAAGGGCGGCAATGTCTGCCCGAAATGCGGCAGTAAGATGAATAAATAACGGTTGCAAAATATGGTAAAACATTTTACAATAGATATCGTCAGTTCGAGACCTTCCTGACGAAAGGAATCGCTTACGATTCCTTTAAACAAAACTAAAGGAGAATTAAAAAAATGAAAATGCAAAACTCACAGACGGTTCCTGCTAGAATCGTCCATTCTCATGCGCTGTTTACGGCGCAGGCGGCCATGATTGCCGCCATCTACATTGTGCTGACCCTGATTGCCAATGCTTTCGGCCTTGCCAACCACGTAATACAGGTCCGCATTTCAGAGGCTCTCACTATCCTGCCTTATTTTACCCCGGCTGCCATACCCGGACTCGTTGTCGGCTGTTTTATCAGTAACATTTTGACAGGCTGTATTTTACCCGATATTATCTTTGGCAGTTTAGCTACGCTGATTGGCGCATTAGGCACTTATGCTCTCAGGAAATGGAAATGGTGCGCACCGGTTACCCCAATCCTCGCCAATACCCTTATTGTTCCTCTTGTGTTAATCTACGGATACGGATTGCTGCCGGAAGGCTTTTCCACGGCATACTGCTATGGCTACTATGCGCTGACTGTCGGCATCGGAGAATTTATCTCCTGCGGCATATTGGGTATGATTCATTTATTCACTCTGGAAAAATATGCCGATAAGATTTTCTTTAAACTATAATTCATCGCTTATTCATATAGTTTTTCACCAAATGAAGTGTGGATTTCTGTCCGCACTTCATTATATTTTCTATCATATTTCAAAATGAAAGTCTATTCCTTTTCCCAATATTCCATAAAATTGCCAAAAATAGCGGTAAAAAGGGCAAAAATGGCGTATAACCGCCATTTTTTAAATCGTATGATTATGCTATCATATAAATAGATTATGCCAAGACAAGTTATCATCCAACAGAAAAGGAAAATTAGAAATGTTCGGGAGAGCAAAAAAAATGTCTATATTATTAAAAGATTTATTATCAGAAATAAGCGTTGCCATTTGTAACGCAAATTCCATCATGGAAGAATCCGCCCTCAATCAATATATGATGCAGGGATTCCAAAAAGAAGAGATTCATCCTGATTGTTATACCCCTTTAACGATTGCTATGTCGCTTCCGGGTCAGGATACGACGCAGCAGATACCGGTATCTGCCCTGCTGCATAATACCAGTATGCGCTTAGAGCAGGTGGATATAAAACTTAAATTTAAACTGTTTGAAGAAAACGGTGATATTAAGGTGTTTTGTATGCCCGATAAGGCAGCGGACGAAACCTTAAATGAACTGACATTGCAGTTTAAAAATACCGCTTCAGCAGAAGGTATTGCAAGAATTACCGATACTTATATGAAAAAAATATAAAAACAGGAGGTATGTATTATGGGTACAAATGATAATGAAAACAACATTGTAGAACAGGCTTTGTCGAACATTGATACTGCAAAAGCGCAATTTACCAATTCGACGCCGGAACCGGTATTGGAGGAAAGAAATACCCCGCTGCCCCAATCAGCGGCCAACGCCAAAAAATCTGAAAAAACAAGCGAGAACAGCAACTCCCAAACAAGCAATGAATCGTCTGACAAGAGCAATATCGCACAAAACTTCGTAGGGCTTCCGATTGAATCACTTATCTGCGCCCCTATTGTTGCTGCTGCTAAAGGACAGCAGGAATTGACTGCTATTTATGTCGATACCGTAAAAAGCCTTGCCTATCAGAAAGACGGCACAAGCACAAATAAATTGGATTTTACCTTGGAGCGCCCCATTACAAACAGCAATGGCTCTGTAAGCACTCAAAAATGTACCATCAGCGCACCGCTGTTGTCTCTGGTTCCCGTTCCCGCTTTTACCATGGATGAATTGACAGTTGATTTTGATATGGAAGTCAAAACTTCAGATATGGGCCAATCCAAAACCGCTGCCGATGTGGCAAGCTCATTGAATTATAAATCATGGTATGGCCTTAGCGCAAACATAACCGGAAGCGTCTCATCCGACAGTACACACAAAAGAGAAACGGACACTTCGGCCATTTACAAAATTCATGCCCGCGCAATACAGCAGCCGCCCTCAGAGGGCATGGCAAAACTGACGGCTCTGTTTTCACAAATGATAGAACCGATTTCCACTTAAGTAACCGCGTAAATAGTTCTAATAATACCTCATATCATAGCAATATGTATTTATAAGGAGTATGCTAATGGAAAATGATATCAAAGTAATTGAAAAAATTCGCAAAAATAATAAAAACTACTCCATTTATCAATTTTCAAGCAATAATATCTCCAATACAAAACGAAACTGCGCCGGCTTTATCCATGGAGGGCTGCTGGCGTGCCTGCCCTCCATTATGGACGCCGGTAAGCTTCTATGCAGCGACACATTAAGAAAGAGGAATATTACATGCTCATCACGAGATGCTCATACTATAGGACCGGACGGACAGGGCGTTTATTTTCGATTTGTTCCTCAAAATATCACATCCCAATGCATGATTAATTCCTTTACCGGTCCGGGTAAATCCGGCGGATTCTTTATGTACATGCCGGTAGAAAACGCAGTAAACTTAAGCTTTTTAAGCGCCAGCATAGGCGACTATAAATATGACTCATCCACATCGCAAAGCACCAATGGAATCAATAAGATTGTCAGCGAATTACGCTATAAGAGCTATATAAATAATTCTGAAATCATATTTTACAAAGAAGTTCCTATATCACGGATAACGGCCATATATATTAAATGCCAGCATATTTCTTATTCAACAGACATCGATTCTCAACTTGAAAATATGGGATATAAAAAGATACATACTATACAAGCAAACCCTAACTCTACCCGATACAAGTTATTTGTAAACTCCGATATGGCAACTGCGCCCTATCCTGCTATCGAAACACCGGAGAGTATCGCTTCCACTCCATCACGGTCTGCGGTAAGGGCAAAATAAAACACTCCATCCGCCACCTACAAAATATTCTCACCCTCCGCAAACAGACGTCGGGTGAAATGAATGTTAAAGAAATTGATAACAGGACCCAGCCCCAGCGCCGATACCAATGTTCCAAGCCCGACAATGCCGCCGGATAAAAAACAGACAAGCGCACAAACCGCATCCGTAAAAATGCGGTGCCAGAAATAAGAAATTTTAGGGATTCTTTTCGCCATAATAACAGATAAACTGTCATATGGGGAGACGCCCGCATTCGGCGTCTGATACATGGAAACCCCAAAACCGGTCACAACCGTTCCGATTAGCATAACCAGTATCTGCATCACCAAAGTCGTTGGCAAGGTAAAAAAATGCAGCCAGAGTTCATAGAAAAATGTCGTAGTATAACCTAAGAAAAACGCATTCACGATTGTTCCCACTCCAATAAATTCCCTGCCAAAAACTAACTCCAACAGAAAAACAAAAATATTAATAAAAATCAAAAAATTGGCATAAGAGATGCCCGCCACATCGGAAAGCCCCATTACCATTCCACTGTACGGGTCGTTTCCTAATCCGGCAAATTTAAAAATACTAATGCCCATTCCCAGAAACATATTGCCAATTACCATGACAATAAAGCGTTTCCATCCGATTTTCTTAAAATACCCGGCTATTCTTTCCATAGTAATTTCTCTCTCCATACTGCAGTCAGTCTTTCCAGTGACCATGCCGCATTGGCTGGACTGGTCGAAGGAAGCATAATATCTTCTTTATCCAGCGGCTTACAAAGATACTTCTGATAATATTTATGCGCCGTTCCCCCGTTGGTATAAATTCTTTCTATCTCTGTCTCCCGCAATAATCGGCCGATATCGTTCACCACTACATTTTTAATCGTACTATCGCTTGAACCGACAATATCACAACTGGCAATCACATCCCACACCGCTGCATGATGAGACAACAGCATCTGCTTTTTTTCTTCTATTGTTTCCGGCTCTTTACAATCAAAAACGGCTGCCGTCACTTTCCAGAAACGGTTTTGCGGATGATGGTAAAAAAACTGCCCTTCCCTGGATTTTACACTGGGAAAAGAGCCTAATATCAAAACTTTTGCCTTTTTATCATAAACAGGCGCTATGTTATGTATTTCCATCCGTTTTATCTTCCTCTCGAAAGTAATCCCGCACTTGCAAAAGGTCTTCCAAAACGACAACACTCATCTTTCTCATTTCCTCCGTTGCCGGTAAAATATCCGGAACCATGACAGGCATCATTCCCGCGGCGTATGCCGCACGGATACCGTTATAGGAATCTTCGATGGCATATGCGTCCTTCGGTGCAACACCCATTGCCTCGCAGGCCATCAGATAAATATCCGGACTCGGCTTACTCTTTTTTAACTGGTCGCCGCCGACCATTACCCCAAAATAATCATACAACCCTGCCTGCAGCATTTCCGCCTCCACAACCGCCAGTCTGGTGGAAGATGCCAAGCCGACAGGCATCCTTTGATGGCGAAGGTACTCCAAGAGTTCTCTGGCTCCCTTTTTTATGGGAAGCCCTTTCGCTTTCACTTTTTCATGGAACAAACGTGAGGATTCCTGGGCAAATGTATCATAGGCAAAGTCCTTGCCATAATGCTCATATACAATTTCTTTTGTCTTTTCTTTATTCGTACCGATACATTCGATAAAAACCTCCCGGATATTAGTAAAGTGATGTCTTGCGCCCACTTTTTCCCAACAGTCCAAAACCAGCCTTTCACTGTCAAAAATAACGCCGTCCATATCAAAAATAACTGCTTTCGCCCTCATTTTTATTTCTATCTCCTTTGCCCTTGTAAGCCCACAATTTATTCGCCAGAAAATTGACAGGCGTGGTAACGAATAATATCAATATCGGAGCCAGCATTTCATGAACCGACCATACCCTTACCAACAATACAAGCAGAATATTGGCTAATACCAGACCGGTTCCGGCATAGGCAAAAAACGTCTTTGCAAGTTGTTTATCATCCCTTTAGAAACTTCGTTAATATCCATAATAATTTTCCTCGCATTCCCATATTTAGCAGATTAAACTGCAATTCATAGCTTATTATATATGACAATGCCCGATTTGTCTATCTGATTCCTGCCCGTTAATCCTGTCGGTTTTGAATATAAGTGATAAAATGATTGCCGTTTTCCAAAAACCATTCCGTGGAGTCATTCATGCCTTTCTTATAGACTGTTCCGGTCAACGGGTCCATTACCACGATATTCAACTCGTTGAAGCCTACAATCAATACGGCCGTACCATCCTGTAATGTTGCCAGCACCGGAATATCCATATTCACATAATATAAAACTGCATCCAGGCTGCATCCGGATAAATCCAGCACCTGTACATTCTCCAGATTTGCCTCCAATATGGAAAAAACGCTCTTTCCCTGTTCTAAAAGATATTCTGTACGCCTCGATACATTCTCAAACTTCAAAATTGTGTTTAAGCACACGGAAAGCGCCGTATTCTGCTCTGTCACCTGTTCTCCCTCTATTGCCATAATCTGGTTTTTACTGCTTCTGGCCGTCCTCTTCCAAATATAATTTGCCTCATCATCAACGACCACTCCCACATTTTCATAGGCATAGAGTACCGCCTTGCCGGGATTGGCAAAAATACCCTCCATACCGTTTTTACCATAGACATAATACCGATTCTGCGTTATTTCACTTTCCTGCAAAACAAGTTCACGGTTTCCTTCAAAAAGCACTTCTTTGGGTGTCAGTCTCATTAGCGTTTTGGTATCGATAGCCTCTTTTACAACGATTTCCAGAACGGTCTCATATTTTTCTATGACAACGCTGCTGGTGCTGTTCGTTCCGACCGATGCCTTTTCCGTACTCATAATCTGGTCGTCGCTTGCAGGCAGATAAGTTCCCGTCTCTTCATCCCATGCCACTCTGGATAGCAGAATCTGATTTTCCGTGATATCGCTTTCCACTATATAAATATTTCTTTCGCGATACGTTTTTAGCAACTGTCCGGTATCAGCCTGTATTTTCAGGCTGTACATCGGAAATACGATATTGCCCGCGCTTCCGTTTTGGATATCCTGCTCTCTGGCCAGTCCATAGATTAAATCTTCCCCCATAAAACCGAGCAGGGAAATGTATTCTCCTGACGCCGCCGTAATCTTCGATTCGGCTTCCGTGCCTAAATTCAACACCTTTAGCGTCGTACAGTGATATGGGTCATCGCCTTCCTGCCACACAAGCATCTGATTGGATTTTGACACTTTAAAGCTTTCTTCCATCAAACCGGAAACAATCACCGTGTAATTTTTTGATTCCAAATTAATGGCATAAACATTTCCTTCCAGCATCAGATAGCAGATGCCGGACTTACTGAGATAAGCAAGCTGTCCGATATCATTTTGAAGCAGATCATACGATTTATGATAGGGAATGTACATCAATTCTTCAACCGTATTTGTCGTACCGTTATAAAGATACACGGAAACGCCGACTTCCCCCTCATGTTTTCCTCTATTCATATAACCATATACAATAAAGACCACATTCCCCGCCTCATCTACATTCAATATTTTCATTTTGTGGCGCGTATAGCTGCTTCTTATGTCCGTAACGTCATCTTCGTAGAAAGAAAAAAGACGCGCTAACTTATGGTCCGTCACATTGTAGCTGTAAAGCTTATTAGAGCTGATAAAAGCAAAGACATTTCCGCCGTCGCTCTCTTTCATCTCAACCTGTTTATCGACAATGCCAAGCATAATTTTATCGTTTGTAAAAACCGCCGCCGTTTCATCAAAAATCTGCGTCATTTCCCTGTCAAAATCCAAAAGATACATTCGTTCCGGGGTATAACGGATGCGGTAATACTCTCTTACCTGATAATAGGTCTTCTCCCTGCCGTTTCGCGTCATTACCATATATTCCAACTGAAAAGAGCCTGTCCTTGCCTCCAGTTCCTTAATATCGATTACCGGTTCCGTAATCCGTTCTACCTCTAAATCCCCCCAGGTCACCTGCTTAAAACTGCTGTGAATGGTTACTTTATGAAGCGTCGAATTATCGCCCTCCGCATTGGATTCCAGATATTTTGTCAGTTCTGCGGCCTCTTCCCTGTTAAATGTCCGATTATGAAAATCCAAGACATATTCCAGTTTTTCCTGAACATTCATTGTCTCAGACTGTACAATTCTCGTATAATAACGTATGGTATCTTTTTCTTTAGGCCGTACAAACAAAACAAACATATATTCTTCATTGGCGCTAATCAAATCCTTAAGCGTAATTTCACATTGAATCTGTCCGTCTTTTTCCTCGAATTCTTCAATTTCGGTACTTTCTACCAGACGTTCTCCATTCACGCTCCTTACTTCAAAAGAGATATCTGCAATCTCATTTTCATATGTCTTGATGTTAAACGATACCTTTCTGTCCTCTCCAATGGGCAGAAGCGTATCCCTTACATAACCGATACTCATGCTTTCTGCATAACCATGCAGCCTGTCCACCGAATACCTGTCTATCTGCATCGTAACAATCGGAAATGTCGCCTGCCCCATTTCCATTGTCATGTCCGTATTTCCCTGATTCATAACGATTCCTACACCGAATAACGCCATCAGGAACACAACTGTCAAATAGATTCCTTTTATGATAGTCTTTTTCATAAAATTATTTTCCTTCTAATAATTTCTGTAACGTTGGCTTGATTTGTAAAAATTCAGTAACATCTGATATTTTATTTAGTTCTTCCGCTTTTCTCTCCGCATTCTTTTCTTCCCGTTTTACCGCCCGTATTAAAATATTCTTTGGCGTATGTTCCATATCGATAAATTCCAGTAAATCCGTCTCATAGCCTTCCGCTTTTAGCAAATCCGCACGAAGCGCATCCGTAATCAGCGCAGACATTCTTTCTTTGATAATTCCATATTGCAGAATCGGCTGCAATTTTTCACAGGAAATCTCTCTGTTCACTTCATGCTGGCAGCATGGCACGGATAAGATTACCTTCGCTCCCCAGGTTATCGCTTTTGCTAACGCATAATCGGTCGCCGTATCACAGGCATGAAGCGTCACTACCATATCAACGCCTGTCTTTTTTTCATACTCCGCAATATCGCCTTTGATAAACTCCAGTTTTTGGTATCCGTATTTCCGGCTCAACTCATTACAATGCGCAATCACGTCTTCTTTTAAATCAAGGCCCGTAATTGCCACATCTCTTTCCATTAACTCATGAAGATAATAATATATGGCAAATGTCAGATAGGATTTCCCGCATCCAAAATCTATAATGTGGATTTCCTTGTCTTTCGCAAGCGCCGGTAAAATATCTTCTATAAATTCCAGAAAACGGTTAATCTGCTTATATTTGTCATAGCGGGAGCGGATAATCCTGCCGTCCGCCGTCTGCACACCCAAATCAATTAGAAACGGAACCGGTACGCCCTCTTTTAAAATATAATTTTTCGTTCTGTTATGGTTCATAACAGTGTTTTGATTCATAACAGTGTTTTGCGCCATAACAAGCTTGTCCTGCTCCTTTTTTGCTCCACCGTCTCCCGCATGGCTTTTTTTCTTAATTGTCATTCTGCCTTTTTTACTGATTAAAATAACAGCTTTTATGTTAGTATGCTCTATTTCGCACTGTTTAAAATCCTGATACAGATACTTTTCAATACGCGCAGTCATTTCCACATCTTTATAATTGGTATGAAAAACTTTCACGCCCTGATATACGGTCTCCTGAAACAGAACCTCCCCCCGTACCATAACCGGCCTGATTTTTACCTTAAAAGCCTTGTCCTTCTCTCTGGCATTACTAAGAATCATCCGATACAGCCCGCGGTTCACCGTATCTGTTAATAACTGTGAAAGTTCTTCCTTTGTCTCCATACAATCCCTCTTTCAGGTGAGAAATGTTTGCAATGCGAACCATAGAAGTTCTTGGCATCGCATTCTATGATGCGATGTCTCTAGAACTTCTTCTCACCTTATTGTAATAAGATTTTCGTAAAAGCTCAACTAAAATTTTAGGATTCCGTTATGGTTTGCATGTCTCTTCTTATAAATTTCATAATAAAGCAAAACCTGTACAAACTCTTCAATCCATTCCCACGGCTTTTCTTCCACCGTACCCGCTGATTCCGTTTCCGTATGTTCCATTCGTTTGATTTTATCCATAACGGTCTGTGTCAGCCTGTATAACTGCCATTTATCCGGATACTCGTCATAAATGCAGCTTCCTTCGTAGTCTACCTGATTCAAAATATCCGCTATGACTTTCTGATAACGTTTTGCCTCTGACGGATACATCTGCTGTAAATATTCCAAATCACGTGTTACGGTATCTTCCTCCTGATAATACATCGGAAGCGGATATGCCATATAGAAAGGGAGAATTCTCGATTGATTCATATTGCTCAACTTCTAATTTCATTTTATTCTATCATATGCACAGCGTAAAAAGAAGTTCTAAACCATCACGCTATAAGGCGTGACGGTAAGAACTTCTACGATTCGTACACGAATCTTTTTGCGTAGGAGAATGCTTTGCATTCTCCGCCTATTTGTAGTTTATTGCATTGATTCTTGCAACGGCACGTTTTAAGGACATCTCAGCGCGTCTCATATCCGTACCGGGCGCATGCTCTTTAATTCTGTTTTCGGCACGCTCCTTAGATTCCTCTGCACGTTTCAAGTCAATTTCCACCGGCCACTCAATGATTTCGGCAAGAATTGTAACCTTATCCTGTAATACTTCCACAAATCCTGCATGTAAAGCGGCTTCTTTCGTCTCGTTCTCCTGCGTGATTGTTAAAATACCGGGCGCTATTATCATAGTCATCGGTATATGCTGCTTATAAATACCAACTTCGCCCTCTACCGTATTGAACTCGACCATCGACACCTCTTCCTCATAGAATACCCTGTCCGGTGTAATTACTTTTAAGGTAAACTTGTTATCATTTTCTGCCATACAATACCCCCTTACTTCACGCGGGCAAGTACGTCATCAATGCTTCCTGCGGTCAAGAAATAACTTTCCGGAATATCATCATGCTTACCTTCCAGTATCTCCTTAAAGCCTCTGATTGTCTCCGCAATCGGTACATATTTTCCTACATATCCGGTAAACTGCTCTGCAACGAAGAACGGCTGGGACAAGAATCTCTGAATCTTTCTTGCACGGGAAACAACCAGTTTATCTTCTTCGGAAAGCTCGTCCATACCAAGAATTGCAATGATATCCTGTAATTCTTTATATTTCTGCAGGATTTCCTGCACGCTTCTCGCTACCTGATAATGTTCCTCGCCAACGATTCTCGGGTCAAGGATTCTGGATGTTGACTCCAACGGGTCAACCGCCGGATAAATACCAAGCTCTACAATAGACCTCGATAATACCGTCGTTGCGTCCAGATGCGCGAATGTTGTTGCCGGCGCAGGGTCGGTCAAGTCATCGGCAGGTACATATACAGCCTGAACAGATGTAATGGAACCATTCTTGGTAGAGGTAATTCTCTCCTGCAACGCACCCATCTCTGTCTGCAGTGTCGGCTGATAACCTACTGCGGAAGGCACACGTCCAAGCAGCGCGGATACTTCAGAACCTGCCTGTGTGAAACGGAAAATATTATCAATGAATAACAATACATCCTTTCCACCTTTATCACGGAAATATTCAGCCATCGTAAGACCTGTCAAACCAACTCTCATTCTGGCTCCCGGCGGCTCGTTCATCTGTCCGAATACCATCGTTGTCTTATCAATAACACCTGATTCTTTCATTTCATAGTAGAGGTCATTACCCTCTCTTGTACGCTCACCAACACCGGTAAATACGGAATATCCACCATGCTCTGTTGCGATATTTCTAATCAATTCCTGAATCAATACTGTCTTTCCTACACCGGCGCCGCCGAACAGACCGATTTTACCGCCTTTCTGATACGGACACAAAAGGTCTACGACCTTGATACCCGTTTCAAACATTTCGGTTTCGGTAGCCTGTTCCTCAAATTTTGGAGCCGCCCTGTGAATCGGTTCATAATTGTCCGTTTCCGGTGCAGGCTTATTATCAATCGGTTCTCCCAAAACATTAAACATACGTCCCAATGTATTCTCACCAACAGGAACTGTAATCGGAGCGCCTGTGGCAACTGCCTCCATGCCTCTGACAAGTCCGTCGGTAGAACCCATGGCAATACATCTAACTGTATCATCACCCAGATGTTGAGATACCTCTACAATCAACTCTGCGCCGTCTTTTAATGGAATCTTAATTGCATCGTTGATTTCCGGTAAGTTTCCTTCGGAAAACTTAATATCCAGTACCGCACCGATAATCTGAGTGAGCTTTCCACGGCTTTCGCCATTTTTCACTTCTGCCATCTTTTTTTCCTTTCCATCTTTCAGAAGCGCCATTATTCTAAGAAATAGCATTTGCTCCTGCGATAATTTCTGTTAATTCCTGTGTAATAGAGCCTTGTCTTGCTCTGTTATACATCAGCGATAAGTGGTCTATCATTTCTTCAGCATTGCTTGTTGCAGAATCCATCGCCTGCATTCTTGCGCCGTTTTCACTGGCAACAGCTTCTATCAGACCGCCGTATATCAGACTGGTAACATACTTCGGAATAATCAGCTCAAGCGCCTCGTCATCTTCCGGTTCAAAACTCATAAGCGCTTTGCTTTCCTTTTCCTGCGTCTGTGCCTGTTCATCTTTCTTCTCCGGTTCCACCGGAAGAAGTTTTAACAATGTAGGCTCATGTACTACCGTATTTTTAAATCCGGTATAGGCAAGATAGATTTCTCCAACTTCTCCCTTCACATAGGATTCCAATACTCTGGAACTGAGCGCCATTGCATCGACGTAGAGCGGTTCTTCAATAATTGCCGAATCCTCTTCCACGATTTCGTAACCGTAACGATACAGGGCGTCCTTTCCCTTTTTACCTACTGCATAAATGCGTAAATCTTCTTTTTTGAAATCCCCCTGCGTGATTAACTTCACAACATTGGAGTTGTATCCGCCTGCAAGGCCTCTATTGGAAGTTATCACAATAACCGCCTTTTTCGTGGATTCTCCGCCGCGAAGATAGGGATGGTTTAAATTACCTGCCTTTGCCAGCATAGAAGTTACCGTCTCATACATACAATTAAAGTATGCTTTTGACTGTTCCGCGCGCTGTTTCGCTCTCTGTAGTTTTACAGTAGAAACAAGTTTCATTGCTTTGGTAATCTGCTGCGTACTTTGAATACTACCCTTACGCCTTTTAATGTCTCTCATTGAGGCCATAAGTAATCCTCCATTTCTACTCAGCCATTCAACCTACTTAAACTGCGCCTTGAACTCTTCGACCGCTTTTCTAAGCTTTTCTTCCGTTTCCTTGGAAATTACTTTTTCTGATGCAATCGTACTCGGAATTTCAGGGTATTTTGTATCCAAAAATTCAAAGAACTCTGTCTCAAATCTGGTAATATCCTCTACCGGAACATCAAGCAGATACTTATTCGTTGCTGCAAAGATAATGATGACCTGATACTGTACCGGCATCGGCTTATACTGCGGCTGTTTTAAAATCTCCTTGATTCTTTCACCCTGCGCAAGCTTCTCCTTTGTATCGGCATCCAATTCGGAACCGAACTGTGAGAAAGCGGCAAGTTCACGGTACTGCGCCAACTCTACACGGATAGGCGCCGCAATGGATTTCATCGCCTTAATCTGTGCCGCACCACCTACACGGGATACGGAAAGACCGGCATTAACAGCGGGTCTGAATCCGGAATTGAACATTTCTGTCTCCAGATAAATCTGACCGTCTGTAATGGAAATAACGTTTGTCGGAATGTATGCAGATACGTCGCCTGCCTGCGTCTCAATAATAGGAAGCGCGGTCAGAGAACCTCCGCCGTATTCGTCGCTCATTCTTGCCGCACGTTCCAACAGTCTGGAATGCAGATAGAAAACGTCACCCGGATAAGCTTCACGCCCCGGCGGTCTTCTAAGCAGCAAGGAGAGTGTACGGTATGCAACGGCATGTTTACTCAAATCATCATATACAACAAGAACGTCTTCCCCGTTCTCCATCCATTCCTCGCCGATTGCACAGCCGGAATAAGGAGCAATGTACTGCAACGGTGCAAGTTCACTTGCGGAAGCCGCAACTACGGTTGTATAAGCCATTGCGCCGAACTCTGTCAATGTCTTTACGATAGAAGCAACCGTAGACGCTTTCTGGCCGATTGCTACGTAAATACATTTTACGTTCTGCCCTTTCTGGTTGATAATGGTGTCAATAGCGATTGCCGTCTTACCGGTCTGCCTGTCGCCGATAATAAGCTCTCTTTGTCCTCTTCCGATAGGTACCATGGAGTCAATCGCCTTGATACCTGTTTGCAGCGGTGTATCAACTGATTTTCTTGTGATAACGCCAGATGCCACTCTTTCAATCTTACGATACTTGTCAGTCTGAATCGGCCCCTTGCCATCAATAGGCATTCCCAGAGCATTGATAACACGTCCTAACATGCAATCGCCAACCGGTACTTCCACAACCCTGCCCGTTGTCTTTACAATATCGCCTTCATTGATATTGTTCTGGCTTCCAAGAAGAACTGCACCTACATTGTCTTCTTCCAGGTTCAGTACCATGCCGTAAACATCGCCGGGGAACTCCAACAATTCACCCTGCATTGCATTTTCCAGTCCGTGTACGCGAGCAATACCATCCGCTACCTGGATAACCGTACCGACATCCGATACTTCCAGCGCGGAAGAATATCTCTTAATTTGATCCTTAATGACTGAACTAATCTCTTCTGGTCTTAAATTCATGGATCATTCGCACCTTTCTTTTAAAATTTCATTAATTAAATCTGAACTTTCAGCAAATCTTTCTGTAGTTCGCTCAATTTTGTACTGATACTGCTGTCTACCACCCTGTCGCCGATACGGATTACCATACCGCCGATTAATGCGGCGTCCAGCTTATAGTTCATTTCCATGGACCTATAGTCCGTTGTATCAAGCAGCTTCTGCTCAATCTGTTTACATTGTTCCTCTCTTAAAGGCACTGCCGTCGTTACGGTTGCAACGCCGATTCCCTTGTACTTCTTCACTTCCGCGAGAAAATATTCCAGAATCTCGTCAATCTCCTGATAACGATCCTTAGAGATAATAATGGTTATGAATCCGAGCAGCTCATCGGAAATTCTTCCCTTGAATACATTCGTAACAACCTGAAGTTTTTCTTCCTTATTAATTTTCGGATGTGTCATCAGTTTGCCGAACTCATCATTTTCTTTTAAAACTTTCTGAAGCTGTTCGATTTCTTCAAGCAGGCTGTCTACTTTATTCTCTTCTACTGCAAGTTCAAACAATGCATCTCCGTATGTTTTTGAAATTAGCTTAGCCATGTGCTATCACCCATTTCGTTCAGCGTTTCCTCGATAAGACTGTCCTGTACAGTTGTATCAATCGCTGCATTTACAACCTTTCCTGCCATCAAAGATGCCAATACCACCATCTCGCGCTTCACTTCGTCGGCCGCTTTCTTCTTTTCCAGTTCAGCTTCCACATTCGCTCTTTCAATAATTCTTGCCGCTTCTTCTTTCGCTTCCGCCACAATCTTATTTTCATTTGCCAATGCTTTCTTTCGAGCTTCGCTTAAGATGTTTTCCGCTTCCTTATCAATATCTTTTAATCTGGACTCATATTCAGCCTTTAACTCTTTTGCATCCGCCATATCCTTAGCCGCATCATCGAGTTCGCCTTTAATCTTGTCCTGCCGCTTTTGCAGCATATCCCTAACCGGATTAAATAACAAGTGTGATGCAATCAGGAACAATGCGAATACTGCAATAATCATCAATCCTGCATCTGCAATCAACTGAAGATCCAAGTCAAAAAGTCTTGGACTCATTTCCGCCGATGCCAGTACCAGATTTGTACTCACTATTGTATTCAAGCCTTAAGCCTCCTTTCTCCTTTTTATCATCCAGAGGCTCTTATGGTACCAAAGGTTTTACGAATAAGAGTAACATCGCAATAAGCAAACCATACAAACCTGTTGTCTCGGCTACGGCCTGTCCTAAAAGCATCGTAGATGTAACATCGGATTTTGCTCCCGGATTTCTACCAACAGCCGCTGCTGCATGTCCTGCTGCGATACCCTGTCCAACACCAGGACCGATACCTGCGATAACTGCAAGTCCTGCTCCGATTGCTGAACATCCTAAGATAAAATTACTGTCAAAATTCATTTTTGTGTCCTCCTTAATTTAAATATGTGAAATTTACTTCTCATAGCTGAAGATTTTTAATCTTTCAGCTTTTATTCCGTTGTACAGGCGTCTGTAATGTATGTCATCGTCAGCATACAGAATACATACGTTTGAATTGCTCCGGAGAACAAGTCAAAGTAAACATGAAGCGCTGCCGGCCAGATAATGGCTATCTTGGCTAGTAATGCGTAAACTAACGCCATCATAACCGTACCGGACAATACATTTGCAAACAAACGCAGCGACAATGAAATCGGCACCGCAACATCACCTATCACATTGATGGGCGCCCATATCGGCCACGGGTCGCACAAACCGGCGATAAAACCTTTCACTTTCTGGTATCTTAACTTATTGAAGAAAATCAATACAAACGTAATGATACCAAGCGGGAAAGTAACGCCGTAATCCGCCGTAGGCGGACGCAGGCCAAACAGTCCGGATATGTTGCTTAATAAAATGAAAATAAAGATTGTTCCAATATAATTTCGGAATTGAGGTGAAAATTTCCCCATAACGCCGCCTATCATATTATCGAGCATTTCCACAACCATTTCCACAATGTTCTGGAATGTTCCCGGCACTTCCGACGCATGTTTGACAACCCTGTTAGCCGCAAAACAAAATCCGATAATGACTAACATAACAATCAAAACACAGACATGGGTTGTCGTAATCCAAACTGTCTGCCCAAAGAGCTGATAGGAAAATACGCCATGTATCATAAAATCAATATCTGCTCCTGCGGACATCAGAACTCCCTGCCCCATACTCTCACCTCCTTATGAATAAATTTTAGACCTTAAAAACTTTAGAACTGATTTTGCGGGTAAAAGGCTGCATATAAGCAGACACTTTCATTCCCATATAACCTAAAAAGGCGCAAAGCGGATTAGCGAATCCGCTTACTGCTAACACTGCCATTGCAGCCACTAAAATAAAATAACGGATGATATACTGCGTACCCACAGTTTTCGTCGCATCTTTGGAAGCCATTTCCAAGCTACGGTCCAGCGTCCACCACATATGGACGGAACCCACAAGCGCAAGAACCACCCCAATCCATAATCCTATGCTGTATTCGGGTCTGCGGGAAAAAAAAAGAAGAACAATCTGGCATACAATGCCATATAGAAAAATACCCAGACACAAATCAAATAATGTAGCATCAATTTTTATCTTCGCGTTTTTTTCCATCTTTCTCTTCTTCCCGGCCGGCTTTCATGTGCTTTCTTGTTACCGCAGGCTCCTCATATATTTTTTTAGCAAAGTGAAATACATTTCTAAAACCTGCAACCGCTCCTACAAAAAACAGAATGACTATCCAATAAGTAGTTCCGCATTTTCTGTCCACGTACATTCCAATAAAAGAACAGAGAAAAATAGGTACAAGCATATTGATACCAAATTGACTTATCATCATGAGTGAATGATAGACGTTTCGATTATATTTCACGGTTTTTCCCCTTCTTTTCATGCACATATAAAATTATAACCATTTTTGGGAATAATGTCCAGTATATTTAAGGAAATTATGTGAATTTTGTTTATTTTTTCTTTCAGCCGCTATCGTTTTTATGATATACTTAACTGTATATTATACATATTTTAGGAGGTCTTATGCCATCACCCATCTTATACCGTAAAAGAATTATTCCCGAAGAATGTATCCTGTTAAAAGACGATAAAATTCTGCATCAGGACAAGCAGATTATCATAACCGGCTGGGATACCCTAAAGCCGAAAAAAGACCTCCATCATGGCTATTCCTGTTATTTCCTAAATGAGGGCTATAAAGTCAGCAAATTTTACCGTGAAGACAACTCTCTTCTATTCTGGTACTGCGATATTGTAGAACATGACTACAAGCCCGATACCAATACCTATATTTTCACCGACTTACTCGCCGACGTCATCGTCTATCCGGACGGCTTTGTAAAAGTTGTGGATATTGATGAGCTGGTGACGGCGTTAAATGAAAACCTCATTTCCGAAGATACCCTCAAAAAATCTCTGCTGTGCTTAAGCAGCCTGTTGGAAATCATATATTCCGGCAATTTTCATACATTGCAGAAACCGATAGAGGATATTCTGTCCAAACTTTAATAAAAAATATGTCCTCCAATTCTGTAACGGGGCGTAATGCCATCAACGGGCGTCCTGAAATAAACGCAGTTGCCAACCGTCGTCGTGCCGGCCATCACCTCGTCAGCCGCCTGATAACAGCTTGATGTTGCCCTGCCTTCCGCCAACGCCAACGCCAGCCTCCCGCTTGCTACCGGCGAAAACTGTCCCGATTGATAAATAACACCCACTATTGTATCCGGATAGACTGAACTAAGCACTCTGTTAATCACGACAGACCCGACAGCTACCTGTCCGACATAAGGTTCCGCCCCCGCTTCGCAGTAAATCAGATTGGCTAATAAATATCTGTCTCCCTCCGCAAAACTCACTTCGGAAATATCGCGCCAGCTCGACTGTGCGGCCAGTTCCGCCATCCGCAGTTCTTCCGCAAGTTTTTGCCTAAGCGCCGAAAGATTCTCTTCCTGCTGCTTAATCTGCTGTTCATATGCTAATGCCGCCGCTTCCGCGTCGGAAATCTGACTCGACGTTGTCGCCAGAGAATTGCTCGCCTGGCTGACTAATCCGGAAACCCTGCTCTGTTCCGCCACTACCTGTACCCTGTAGCTGTCCAGTTCGCTTTTATCCGCTTCAAGCTGTGCCATATCCGCGTCAAGCTGCGCCGCCATATCCTCGATTGCTTCCTGAATGGCCTTATATTCTTCCAACACTTTCCTTTCATACGCCGACAACTGTTCAATGTAATCGTTCCGGTTCAACAATTCAGCAAGGCTTCCCGACGAAAGGAGCATTTCCAGATAAAGATAATCGCTCTTTTCATACATGAATTTAATCTGCTTTTTCATGTTCTCATACTGCTCGTCCTTAGTGGCTATCGCATCTTCCAATTCCCGGTTGGTCTGCTCAATCTTTTCGTTGGTCTCTTCTATTTCGGCTTCCTTATCCGCGATTTTCGCCTCCAGGTCACTGAGATTATTACTCACCTGAGACAATTCCGTATTCAAAGTTGACAAAGTACCCTCGAGAGATTCCTTCTGCTCGTTTAAAGTATCAAGGTTTTCTTTTGTGTCTTCAAGCTGAGACTGGGTCTGCTGCTTTTGCTGTTCCGCTTCTTCAATCTGACGCCTCGTCTCCTCTGTCGCATAAGCAGAAACGTGCAGCATTCCTATCAGTAACGCAAAAAGCAGCAGTGCCGCCACATTCCGTCTGAATTTCATACAAAACCCATGCCTTTCTATTTCAATGCATCGTTAATCATATTCACTCTTCTTTGATGTTTTTCTTCCCCTGAAAACTGCGTATGCAGAAACGTATCCACAATGCTGAGTGCAAGATTGGTTCCAATAATGCCGCCGCCCATCGCCAATACATTGGCGTCGTTATGCTCTCTTGTCAGCCGCGCCGATACCGTGTCGGCACAAAGTGCGCAGCGGATACCCGGTATCTTATTCGCCATAATGGAAATGCCGATGCCCGTCGTGCAGATGACAATTCCCTTCTCGCAGGAACCGTCCGCTACCGCCTCTGCCACCGCCTTTCCATAAATAGGATAGTCGCAGGATTTTTTATCCATGCATCCAAAATCTTTATACTCGATTCCCTGTTCTTTCAAATAGGCAATGACTGCCTGTTTTAAATCATAACCGCCATGGTCGCTCCCGATTCCTATCATCTTCCATTCCTCCTGTTCATTATGTAACATTTGTTATTATATATTGCATTTATACTTGCACTACACGATGCCCCGCCGCCTTAAGCAGTCTGTTCATAATAGCCTGTCCGATTCCCGCGCTGTCAAAAGATTCCGAGAAAATAACGGTCACGTTTTCGTCGTCAAATTCCCTCAATATCCGATATAACCGCTGTGCAATCGTCTTTTCATCCGTCCGGCTGCCCGCGCTTTTACAGACGTCTCCTTTGTACCTTGCAATCGTAGCGTCCGTTCCTACAACGCCAACCTTATGCCCCTCTTTTTGCAGATGCTCTGTCTGCCCATTGATATAGGCCGTTACGGCTTCGATTTCTCCCTCTACAATCGTCAGTTCGCCCTTCGGCGCATAATGGCGGTATTTCATACCCGGCGCTTTCGGCCGCTGCCCGCTTTCCGGCGACATCATTGTCTTATCTTCACCCACCGACTGTAATACGTCTTCCAGCATTTCTTTCGTAATATAGCCCGGCCTTAATATCATCGGTTCCTCTTCCGTCATATCGACGATTGTAGATTCCAGGCCGATTTCTACGTCTCCGCCGTCGATAATCATATCCACCCGCCCCATTAAGTCCTCTATGACATACTTCGCCGAGGTCGGACTCGGTTTTCCGGAAAGATTGGCGCTTGGCGCCGCTATATAACCGCCCGCGGCCGCAATTAACGCTGACGCCGTCGGATGCAGCGGCATTCTGACCGCTACCGTAGCAAGCCCTCCTGTCGTTTCAGGCGGCACTAACTTTGTCTTTTTAAAAATCATGGTAAGCGGTCCCGGCCAGAAAGCCGCCGCCAGTTTCTCAGCCGCTTCCGGAATCTCTTCCACGATAGAGGACAAATCTTCCATCCGGCAGATATGTACAATCAGCGGATTATCCGACGGTCTTCCCTTTGCCTCATATATTTTTCTGGAGGAATCGGGATTTAACGCATCGCCGCCCAGCCCGTATACCGTTTCCGTAGGAAAAGCGACAAGCCCTCCCGCCTTTATCAATTCGCCTGCCTGCCGCAATATTTCTCCGGCCTTATGCTGTTCATCCACCTGCACGATTCGCGTGTCCACAGCCCGCATAATCTCCTTTGTTGATTTTTATCATAATATCATATTTTTCTATTTTTGGCTATTGATATATTGCAGAATCCCTAAATGAATCGCCCACGCCAGCTTTTCCTGATAATAGTCCGTTTCCAGTTTCTGCGCTTCCGCACTGTTAGATAAAAAACCGCATTCCACAATCACGATAGGGGATGATGTCTTTTTAAGTAAGTAATAGCTGTCATTGCTTTTGGCAACACGTTTGTTCTCTTTATCGACCCCATTTAATAACGCATGTTGTATATTTTCAGCCAATATCTTGCTCTGTTCACTGGTCTCGTAATAAAAAGTCTGCGCGCCATGCACATATTCCTCATGGTAGCTGTTCTGATGGATGCTGACCGTTATAACGGGGTCGGCCTGCTCAATGATTGCCACCCGCCTTTTCATATCCTGCACTTTTTTATTGGAAGCATCTTCGTCATACAGACCCGCGTCCGAGTCTCTGGTCAGGACAACGTCCACATCCGCCATTTCCAAAAACTGTTGCAACTTCTGGGCAATTTCCAAATTAATATCTTTCTCGAGTACGCCGTTAATGCCTACTTTTCCGGGGTCCGCCCCGCCATGTCCGGCGTCAATTACCACACACGGCCTTTGTTTTTTGTCCACAGTTTCCTTTGATGTAGTCTGTACGGCCTGAGGATAGGCAAGAAAATAGACGGACACCATAATCAGCAGGGCCGCCATAATTCTTATTTTATATTTCTGTATTTGCTCCATCTCTTCGTCCTTGCATACTTTTGTTACACTTTATGCAAAACCCGTTCAAAATAGACATAAGAAGAGCATACTAATCTTTCTCATGCCGGTCAGGTATCTTCCGCAGTGGGTCATGCGCCATTTCCTCCTGCCACACAAGCATATCCGCCAGCGTAATATTATCCACCACACCGTTTACGGCGTCATTAATCTGCTGCCATATTCTAATCGTAACGCATCCCGCCTTACGTTCACATTCTTCTTTCCCTTCTCCCACGCACCCGACAGGCGATAAATCTCCCTCTGTCAGCCGCAGTATCATACCTACGGTATAATCCGTGGGATTTCTCTTTAACAAATAACCTCCCTGCGCGCCCCTGACGCTCTTTACATAGCCCGCCTTATTTAAAACCGCTATAATCTGTTCCAGATACTTATCCGATATTCCCTGCCTTTTAGCCACATCCTTTAAACTGACAGGACCGTCTTCGCTATAAGTCGCCAAATCCAGCATTAACCGCAGCGCATATCTTCCCCTTGTTGATACTCTCATATAAAATCATCTCTTTCTCTTAACCCGTGGCATTTGCCGCCACAATATCCTGTACCATTTCCGATGCTATGATAAGCCCCGCCGCCGAAGGAACAAAGGACACGCTTCCCGGAACGGCCTGTCCTACCTTAATCGGCTCCTCTCTGGAATATAACACCTTTAACTTCTCAACTCCCCGTCTGCGCAGTTCTCTTCTCATAACCTTTGCCAGCGGACAGACCGAGGTTTGATAAATGTCCGCTATTTCCAACTGTGTGGGATTTAGCTTATTCCCGGTTCCCATACAACTGATAATCGGCACCCCTGCTTTCTGTGCCTGCAAAATAAGTTCTATTTTGGCTGTCACCGTATCGACAGCGTCCGCTACATAAGAAAATCTGCTCAGGTCAAGCTCGCTTGCGTTCTCCGGCAGATAAAAACATTGATGAGTATTTACTTTCACATCAGGATTAATAGATAACATCCGTTCTTTCATAACATCGACCTTATATCTGCCAATCGTCTCTCCCGTTGCAATAATCTGTCTGTTTATATTCGTGAGAGAAACTTTATCGCTGTCTATCAAATCAAAATTGCTCACACCGCTGCGCACCAGAGCCTCTACGATATAACCGCCCACACCGCCGATGCCAAATACCGCGATATGCGCCCGCCCCAGTTTTTCCATTGCCTCTTTTCCCAATAAAAGTTCTGTCCGTGCAAACTGATTCAACATATCTTTCCCACTTTCCATCCCTAAAATCCTTTAGCGTATGTATATCATAAAATGTCTATGATACAAACGGATTATAGAATCTGCTGCCGTCGTGGAATGTAATGATAAAAGCCGCAATCATAAAAAGCACCACCGCCGCCAGCGTCAGATAATCGTTACGCTTAAACGGCTTCGCGGAATACCATGTACGTTTTTTATTCTTGCCAAAACCGCGCAGTTCCATGGCGTTGCTGACAACGTCGATTCTATCCATACTGGAAAACACAAGCGGAAAGATAATCGCCGCCATACTTTTAATACGGCTGATAAAAGAAGCCTTTTTGGACATTTCAATTCCTCTTGCTTCCTGCGCATGTTTAATTTTGGTAAAATCATCCTGCACATCAGGAATATAACGCAGCGCAAGCGCAACGGAATAACCGATATTATAATGAATTCCTATTTTATTCATGGACGCGGCAAACTCGCTCGGATTCGTCGTTACGATAAACATGAAAACCGCCGGAATAATCGTTAAGTATTTCAGCATAACATTCAGTTCATAAAAAAGCTGTTCCTTTGTCAATGTATAGTTGCCAAAAAGATGCCATATCGGCGTCTGCGTTCCATATATTTTGCTCCCCTGGTCGGGAGAAAAGAAAAAAATTGCAATCAGATTGATGCACAAAAATACCATAATAAACTTAAATACCGTACCCACCTGACTCCACTTTGTCTTAGACATCGCAAAAATGATAAAGCTTAAAATGGGCATTACAATCAACACTCTGGTATCATAGGAAATCATACTCGTAACAGACCAGAGGAGAAAAAAGATTAATTTCGTCACGCCGCTCAGTCTGTGAATCCAGGTATCCTTTTCTTCATAAGTCAATACCCTTGCCATTATGATACCCCCTTTATCTCTCTGCCATTCTCACGCTCATAATAAATGAAACAGTCCACAAACGCGGAAGGATTGTCAATACCGCATCCCACGGCGAGGTCGTAAAGAGAAGTTCTCTTTAAATACGCTTTTTGGGTCAACACATCATCCGTCAGAATCTCGCTTGGACGCTTATCCGCCAGTAACTGTCCCTCCGCAATCACCAATGCCCGGTCGGTATATTCCAGCATCAAGTGCATATCATGCGTTATCATAACAATCGTAATTCCTCTGTCACGATTCAGGCCTTCCAAAAACTCCATAATTTCAGTATAATGCCTGTAATCCTGTCCCGCCGTCGGTTCGTCCAGAATGATAATATCCGGATTCATCACCAGAATAGACGCAATCGTCACGCGCTTCTTCTGTCCATAACTAAGCGCCGATATCGGCCAGTTCCTAAACGGATACAGACCACATATTTTAAGCGTTTCATGGACCCTCTTCTCTATCTCGTCCTCCGGTACGCCGCGCACCTGCAGACCGAGCGCCACCTCTTCAAAAATCATGGTCTTACTAATCATCTGATTGGGATTCTGCATCACAAGACCGATGCTCTCTCCTCTTTCCTTAATGGAGCGGGTAAGAATATCCTCCCCGTTTAAAGAAATACTTCCGTTATCCGGCTGTAAAAAACCGCAGATTAAATTGGAGAGCGTTGACTTACCGGCGCCGTTTTTTCCGACGATGGCAAGCATCTCCCCTCTATGTATCTGAAAAGAAACATTTTGCAGCACCGGTTTGCCCGGAGTATAGGCAAAATCCAGA
The DNA here is from genome assembly GCA_023666125.1 of Bacillus sp. (in: firmicutes). Classification (GTDB taxonomy): domain Bacteria; phylum Bacillota; class Clostridia; order Lachnospirales; family Lachnospiraceae; genus UBA3282. The sequence goes on from JAMPCN010000014.1 coordinate 31,611, forward strand.
TTTTTTACTTCCAACACAACTTCCTTATTCTGTTCTTTTCCTGTAATGTGTGTCTGCCGAAACCATTCCCTGACCTGCGTCTGATATTGTTCCAGATATCCCGCTTTTTTCATGGATTCAATAGAGGACATCCGGGCATCCGCCGCAGTCCGGCATCCCGCATATTTTAAAGCCGTCACATACAAAGGCTCTCTAATGCCCTCTTTTTGCAGAATATCTGTCGATAACAGTTCATCCGGCGTCATATCCGCCACGATTCTGCCTTCGCCCACAACAATGATACGGTCTGCACCGCAGGTAAGGGCATCCTCTAAACGATGTTCAATAATAACGACTGTTGTTTTTTCCTGTCTGTGAATCTGGTCGATTAACTCAATCGCACGCTTGCCGGTTGCCGGGTCTAAATTAGCTAACGGCTCATCAAACAGAAGGATATCCACCCGGTCAATCATAACGCCCGCCATAGATACCCTCTGTTTCTGCCCGCCGGAAAGCGCACCCGGCGCATTTCCAAGCACCGACTGCACTTCTACCGTTTCGGCTACCTTTGCCACCCGCTCAAACATTTCCGGCTGTGGCACTTCATCATTTTCCAGTGCAAATGCAATATCCTCCGCTACCGTCAGTCCTATAAACTGCCCGTCCGTATCCTGTAAAACGGTTCCTACCAGTTTAGATAGACCGAAAATTCCCAAATCTAAAGGATTTTGCCCATTCACGGTATAAGTTCCCGTAATTTCCCCTTTATAGGCAAACGGCACAAGGCCGTTGATGCAGTGTGCCAACGTGGACTTACCGGAACCGGATGGTCCTACTATCAGCACTTTTTCCCCCGGATATATCGCTAAATTAATATCCTTGATAGTCGGTTCTTTCTGGGAACGGTATTTAAATGAAAAATTTTTAAATTCTATTATTGGTTTCATTCGTCTTCTTTACTCAAACTGGATGATTTTCCGCCGACCTTGGAATAAGCAACGGCGAGTAACGTACCTAAAATGCCTGCAATAATGATATTTCCCAAAAATGCCCATGCGCCCTGTGCAAAAACTTTATTGGCAGGCTCCGCATAAACTAAAACATCCAGAACCGGCGCTACGACAATCCATGCCAATGCGTTGGCAATCACCTGTACGATATTAAACAGTACAATCTCTTTTGTTGCAAATCCGCCATCTTTGATAGCAAATTTTGCAGCAAACAAACCGACAAGAATGCCAACTACCGCCTCCGGGAATACCCAGCTCCACCAGATGCTTCCATAGAATAACGCATCACCAAGCGCATGGCCAAGCAGACCAACTACACCGCCTACAATAGGACCGAATACGCCTGCAAGGAATACCAACAGCGCCGCTCTCGGCTGCAATGCTGTATTCGGGATGAATCCCAGCGGAATCTGTACCTGCGTCAACGCTACGAACAATGCGGTTCCAATACCGATTGCCACTACTTCTTTAATACCAAATTTACTTTTCATGTCAAACATCCTCCTATAAGAAAATCGTACTAACCATATCTATCATATAATAAATATTTTCTTTTTTCAATCGTTATTCATATAGTCCGCAATGACTTCCCATACAATCGGTTTCTCCAATCCCAGCCGCCATTCCGCTACGCCGCCGATATGGTAATTCTCCATAACGTTCAATTTGACTTTAATAGACTCCTCATCCTCAAGCCACACCTGAAAATAACTGTTGCCGGACTGATATTCCCCGTAATTCTGGCACGTTACCTCATCCCATTGCGCCACAACCGCATGGTTTGCCAGATATTCCTCCGCCATTTCCATACTGACGGACTGACTAGTCACTTCCGTTCCATTCGTTTCCCATATTCTCGTATAGAAAGGAATCGCATTTATCACTTTCTCCGGAGCCACTTCCTCTAACGTTTTGGCAATGCCTTCCTCCACATAGTTGATAGAGGCCACCGAACCTGCCTCCGTGCTGCTTCCATGATGTTCATCATATCCCATAATAATGACATAGTCTGCGAACACGCCCTGTTCTTTCCTATGATAAAAGGTGTTATATCCTTTCGGCACATAATTATCTACCGATAAGACAATGCCGTTGGCCCGACAGGGAATAGAAAGTTCCCTGATAAACTCAATAAACGCTTCCCCCGCGTCAACGCTGATGCTTTCAAAATCAATATTAATGCCGTCCAAATCATATTCTAACGCCGTTGCTATCAGATTATCTATCAACTTCGTTCTTGAACTTGTCCTGCCAAGCAGTTCATACATATCAATCGTTTCCGATTCCGTAATATTACTGATTAACGCCCACACTTCCAATCCCATATCATGTGCCGTATTCACGTATTCTTTAGACGCAAGGCTCGTATAATCGCCCTCATTTCCCGTCAGCACAAACCATGTGGGCGATATCACATTAACGCTCTGCGTCGGGGCAAGAACCGCCTTTAACGTATCGTTCCCACCCATAGCATAAATCGCATGCCATGCAAGGTTAATCTTATAATCTCTTGTATTTCCGGCAATCTCCGGTTCCACATAATCGCTCACCGCGACCGGCGATTCCGTATATTTTTCCGAAAGCCTTTTATTTTCCACATAACCGATATAGGCATCCCGCGTCTTTACTTTTGTCCAGTTTTCCATTTCCTCCAGAATAATGACGCTGTCGCCTTTCGCCACATCCGTTAAAATGTCGCTCTTAATGCCGCCCTGATATCTGACCTGCGTATCTTTTGTAATATCCGCCGCCTGTCTTTCATTCCACTCGGTATATACCTGCATATGATAAGGCTGCGTAAAAAGCTCATAAGAAAAATTAGCGTATTTTTTCACAAAATCAGCGGCCACATAGAGAACATCTCCTTCATATCTGGAAATGACATAGCCGGCATCTTCCGTCATATCCCCTGTTGTATAAGCAGAAGAACCGATTTGCGTCCGGACAATGGAATCGGGCAGCACATAAAGTAAAAGCCCTTCCTGCCTATCTTCATAAAATCTATCATTAAAATACAGATGCACCGTGGCAAAATCAAAATAACATGTGTTATCCCATATTTTGGCATGCTCTTCTATCCGTTCATCCTGTAAAATAATCGGTACGTCATCCGCTCCCGCAACTCCAAAGTATTCATCCAAATCGGCACGCTCGTTGGAATAAGAGTATTTCTCTATCACTATCGCTCCAAATCCTGCTGCCGCAATCACAATGATAAGGACGATCGCGACAAGTACCGGAATCATTTTTTTCATCTATCCAGCTCCTTTCTGACCGTCCTTAATTATAACAGACTATTCCCCGGCCGTCATTATCATTTTTGACTTTTTTTGACCATTTTCGCAAAACAGTGAAAGAAGTGGGGGCCTCCTGTCCATATCTTTCCCATCATTCCATGATATCATTATATCCGCGAAATTACAGTCTAACCATATTTTTTAAACCGCTGGCGTTCCAAAAGGATTTCCGTGATATTATAACAAACCGCTCCGGTTTAAAAACCTGATAAGACACCGTATCCCAGCCTAAGACACTCCTGACATGCTTAAAAATATAAAAATAACTGTATAACCTTTTCAATCATTGTGAATTATAATTGTGAAAATAACGAATGAAAAAAATTATTCTATGACCAGACGCATAAGCCTGTAAGACTTTCTCATACTATATCAATAATCAAAATAGAATAAATACTAGAAATAATATAGATAGGAGAGACAGAATATTTTATGAAATTTATGCACGCCTCCTTTCTTACTTATATTTGTCAGGAGACATCTTGTGCCTATTATAGCCATAATTTTACAAAAAAGCAAGCAATTATTAAATTTTTTTAAAGACTTTTGTCATACTATTGACTTAAATTAATACAGAGTATAAGATACTTTTAAAATGACATTATAATAAAAATTCACATAAATTAACAGTATCAGTATCTTATAGTAAGGATGTGATATTATGAAAATTGAAAAAGTAAATGAACATCAGATTCGCTGTACGCTCACAAGAGAGGACTTGGCGGACAGGGAATTAAAAATAAGCGAACTGGCATATGGTACGGAAAAGGCTAAAACCCTCTTTCGCGATATGATGCAGCAGGCCGCTTACGAATACGGCTTTGAAGCGGAAGATATTCCGCTTATGATAGAAGCGATTCCTCTCAACGCGGAATGTATCGTTTTAATTATCACGAAAGTCGAAGACCCGGAAGAACTGGATACCCGTTTTTCCAAATTCGCTCCTTCCGTTCATGATGACGCTATGGATGACCATGAGGAACTGATGGAAGCATTTGCCGACAGCGCCGACGAAATGTTGGATATGCTGCGGAAAATGGACCAACAGAGCCGCACCGGCGCCGCTTCGGAAGAGGAACAGGCGCATATGGCTCCGTCGAAAAGTCCGGTTTCCCCGGTACACACCAACCGTATGTTTTCTTTCGGTTCTTTATCCGATGTGATAAGGCTTGCGCATGTTGCCGCACCGCTTTACCGTGGCGTAAATTCATTATATAAACGAGAGACAGACGGTTCTTACCTTCTTCTCATCTCGCCCGCAAAGTTAAACGCCTCGGAATTTATCCGTATCTGCAATATTTTCTCGGAATATGGCAGTTCAGAGCCTTTTTCACCGGCAGTGGAATCCTATCTGGAAGAACATTGCGAAGCCGTTATCAAGGATAAAGCAATTCAGTCTCTGGCAGAGATTTAAAATAACATTTGATATGATATTTGAACTACTCTACTAAAAAAGCTCTAAGAAACCGCATCATGCAGCCTCTTAGAGCTTTTTATTTGAGCCAAATCTCTTCACACTATGATAATGCCGCAATCTGCGTCATCAACTCGTCAATATTCATGCCATGCACCATTGCCGCCTCTTCCAGCGACTCTCCCTGTGCGGACGGGCATCCTAAGCAGTGCATTCCCGCATTCATCAGAATCGGAGCAACGTCCGGATTCGTTCTTAAAATTTCACCGATTGTCATATCCTTCGTAATATCAGCCATGTTTTTACCTCCCAAAAATATTTTACAGTATCATTGTCCCCTACTGTATTTGTTTTATGCTTCAAATCCATGCCTATATAGTATAAGCCGAAAAGCCGCTCGCTGCAAGTCTTAAATTCTTTCTTTATTTACCTGAATGACTTTATTCCTTTTCTCATACTGTGCAGGAATCACAAACTCCCATTCCGCGTTACCCTCAATATCCTCATTTACTTTAGTAAATCCCTGCAACGCATAGAAATCTCTTACCATGGCATTTTTCGCCGTCGGATAGTAATATCCCTTGATACAATATATGCCCCGTTTTTGGCATCTTGCAACAAGTTCGTCCATCATGGCGTATTCCATATCTCTTTTTAAAACGCGACAGCTCATCAGCCATAAATCAATATGAAATAACGTCTCGTCCGCTTCGTCTATATGACCGAATACAACGGAAACGACTCCGTTATCGCCGAATTTATCTACCAGCTTTCCATATAATGTAATATATGACGGATTTTGAGCATAACCCTCTATATCCGCCTGACTGCACCGTTTCGTCGTCAGATTAAATTGATTGCTTTTATTCGTAAGCTGTGCGATACGCGCCATATACATCGGCGCAAAAGGTTGAATTTCCGCATCCATATCCAGCGAAAGCAGATAATCGGCATAGTCCGCATAACTTGCTTCCTGCTTTTTACGCTCTACATTCGCCTTATACATGTCGTTACGCTGCAAATCGTCGGCGGAAAGGTTTGTCACTTCAAAATAACCCGCTCTGTCAAGCGTCGTTATAAATTTGACGATGTCTTCCACTTCCGGCACTTTTACTCCCGCTGCCTGCGATTCCACAATATGACGCTCCGCAGGGTTATCATCCACAAAAACCAAACTGTCTGTGCCAATATTTAATTCCCTGGCAATCTCTATAATATTCTTATCTTTATTTTCCCAATTCGCCTTTATAATAAGAAAGTCTTCAGGCTTTAGAACGCTGTCCGGACGATTTAAGCCCGCCAGCGCGTTTTCCTCGTCATTTTTGGAATCAATCGTCAATAAAACTCCCAAGTCCTTATGCGCTTTCAGATACTCCTGAAATTCGCTGTACAACTGCCCGATGGAGCTTTCCTGACCGATTTCAATATTATCTGCGCCGTCGTCTCCTACCACGCCGCCCCACAATGTATTGTCCAAATCCAATACGAACGCTTTCTGATTTTTTCCATAAATCGATTTAATAACATTTGCTATGTTATAAGTAAGCTCCGGTATCGCCTGAAGCGCGCAGGCATATTTATACATATGCCAATAAAACGGGTCCGCCCACTTTTGCAGTCCGTAACAGGACGCCATATAGTTAATGTCATTAATATAGAAATTATTATGCGCCTGCGCATATGCCGCAAACTTTGCATTCAGTCTGTTAATAAAGTTCAATCGCCCATGAGAATCGGAAAAATCGGAATTTCCCAGCAAACGATAAAATGGCGGTTCAAAATTATTCTGAATCACCGGACACTGATAAACATTCTCAATCTTATTCCACATCTGTTCGTATGGTTGATACGCCGCTTCCAGCAATTCCTCTATCTGTTCATTTGTGTTCCGTACTGTTGGAAAATCTTTGATATTTCTTGTACTTGTATGAATAAAAATAATATCAGGATGAAATTGTATCAGTTCCGGATTATCAAACATCACATCCTGCCAATACTGATTATATTCCGACTCATAGAAAACAGGTGTTATTTCTGCATTGAGCAAAAACAGTTCCAATATCTCTTTGATATCATGCGTAGTAGAACCGCCCAAAATGGCAATACGCTTAGAAATATAAGGTTTGCCATTCTGTGCCGCTCCACATTGGGCTATAAGCTCTTTTTTAATGGCCTTTCGTTTTTTTAAAATATATTCCGCATCAAAAGGATATTCTAGTTCTTTCACTGGCTTTCTCCTATTTTATAACATATGTTACAATCCATATTGTACCATATTGTCATAATTATGCAAGGAAAAGCCCGGATTCAGATAATAAATTCCATTGAAAAATCCCGCTATTTTTTTCTTTCATACAAATTTCACAAAAAATTACAAAAAAATTCATATTATGTATGCGAAAAAGTACAATGCCCGACTTGACGTATCTCGGCTTTTTAACATATAATAAGTGTACGGTACAAGTATGGTTTTAAGCATATTTTCCCATAAAATATGCTAAATATATTAATCAATATTATTAAAATAGGAGGCTATTTCAAAATGAGACCAGAATGGAAAGATTTTGTAGGCGGCAAATGGGAAAATGAAGTTAATGTGCGCGACTTCATCCAGAAAAACTATCATCTCTATGAAGGTGATGAGTCTTTCTTAGCCGGCCCTACACAAAACACAAAAGACTTATGGGCGCAGGTTCTTGATTTACAGAAACAGGAACGTGAGGCAGGCGGTGTACTTGACATGGACACCAAAGTTATTTCCACTATCACATCCCACGGACCGGGATATCTGGACAAGAGCAAAGAAAAAATCGTTGGTTTCCAGACAGACAAACCTTTCAAACGTTCTTTACAGCCTTACGGCGGTATCAGAATGGCAGAGAAAGCCTGCTCTGACAACGGTTATGAAGTTGACCCTGAAATCAGTGAGTTCTTCTCCACGCACAGAAAAACACACAATGCAGGCTGCTTCGACGCTTACAATGCAGAGATGAGAGCATGCCGTTCCTCCCATATCATCACAGGTCTTCCGGATGCCTATGGACGTGGACGTATCATCGGCGACTACAGACGTGTTGCTCTGTACGGCATTGATTACTTAATCGAAGACAAACAGGCTCAGAAAGATTCTACAGGACGCGTTATGACAGATGATGTTATCCGTCTTCGTGAAGAAATCTCCGAGCAGATGGTTGCCCTTAAATTAATGAAAGAAATGGCTGCTTCTTATGGCTGCGACATTTCCAAACCTGCTACTAACGTACAGGAAGCTATTCAGGCAACCTACTTCGGTTATCTGTGCGCTGTTAAAGAGCAGAACGGCGCTGCTATGTCTCTTGGACGTACTTCTACATTCCTTGACTGCTATGCAGAAAGAGACTTGGCAAACGGTACATTCACAGAAGAGCAGATTCAGGAGTTCGTTGACCACTTCATCATGAAGCTGCGTCTGATTAAATTTGCTCGTACACCTGAGTACAACCAGATTTTCGCAGGCGATCCGGTATGGGTAACAGAATCTCTCGGCGGTGTTGGCGTTGACGGACGTCCGTTAGTATCCAAGATGAGCTTCCGTTATCTGCACACATTGACAAACCTTGGACCTTCTCCGGAACCGAACTTAACAGTTCTTTGGTCTACAAGGCTTCCTGAGAACTGGAAGAAATACTGCGCTAAGATGTCTATCCAGACTTCTTCCATCCAGTATGAGAACGACGACTTAATGAGAGTAACACACGGTGATGACTATGGTATCGCTTGCTGCGTATCCTCTATGGTTATCGGTAAAGAAATGCAGTTCTTCGGCGCACGTGCAAACCTTGCAAAATGTCTGCTCTACGCGTTAAACGGCGGTGTTGACGAAGTTACCAAGAAACAGGTTGGTCCTAAATATCGTCCTGTTGCCGGTGATGTACTTGACTATGATGATGTATATGACAAATTCATGGATATGATGGAATGGCAGGCAGATGTATATG
>JAMPCN010000015.1 GCA_023666125.1 Bacillus sp. (in: firmicutes)
TAAAGATAATAAAAAGGATGCCGCCTTACGAATGAAACTTCGTGAAGCGGCATATTTTTTTGCATTTCTTTTATTTTTTACCTTATTTCTTTGCTGCATTCTTTTCCTTGATTTTCTTTACCAGCATTTCCTTTATCATTCTTGCCTTGTCTTTCATACGCGGATTGGCGGAAGGATTCGTCAAAATACCGGAAACCAGTCTTGTCGCCACATCATACTGCTCAAAGCGCATGGAAAGCACCGCAATCAGATAATCAACAGTCGGTTCATCCATACCGCACATCGGAAAACTCTCTGTCTGTCTCGCGGATAAAAATCCTTCCAGTGCATTATGCAGAAACTCATTTTCTTCTTCGTCCAGTTTCTTCTTCTCCTCCGCATAATCCGGCGCGGAAGTATCCATATGCTCTCCTTTGCCACGCAGAAGCCATGCTGTTTTCAAACAGATATACGCTTTTTCACTCGGTTTTGCCTGTTTTACAATCGCATTCGCCAAAGTCAGTTGATACCGTTCCAGCGCATCATCATAAGTGAAAATTTCTTTTACTTCTGTCTGCGGCTTAAAGGCTGAGGAAATCGATTCCTTAATATGTTTTGCCTGCGGAGAAGTCACAAACTTAAAAAATCTGCTTAAGGCTGCATATCCACAATGAGGACACATGATGATATCGTATTTTATCAAATCAACCTGGTCATACTTAGGACGCAAATCCAAGTCCGTTCCGGATAATTTTACCTTACCGACTTTTACTGTCTTCGTCTTAAATTCCTTATCGCAAATCGGACATGTTGTCGCCTTATCGAACAGATAATCCTGTTCCTGCATCACCGGTGCGGCGGCCGCCGGACTTTTATCGTCTCCCTCCGCCTTCTTCGGCTCATCATATAGGTTCATGTTCTTCAGATTGCCCAGTCCAAACTGTTCCAATCCTGACAATAAATCTGCCATTTGTATCTTCCTCCCAATCCTTTTCTTTATATTTTCTCTTTTTTATATTTTATTGGCGCTTTACTTTTCTTCCTTAGGTAAAACAAAAGAACTTTTAAGCGATACAATCCGGTTAAACACAAGGGCGTCCGGTTTGGAATCCTTGCAGTCCACACAGAAAAATCCCTGCCTTACAAACTGAAAACTGTCATACGCTTTAGCGTCCGCAACAGACGGCTCTATCCGACATTCTTCCATGACTGTTAAAGAGTTCGGGTTCAAATTCAGGCTTCCGTCCTCATTGTATACCCCTTTTTCTTCATCGATGATATTCTCATACAGCCTGACTTCCGCTTTCACCGACGAGGACGCAGGCACCCAATGAATCGTACCCTTTACCTTACGGCCATCCGGGCTGTTGCCACCTTTAGAATCGGGGTCGTATGTGCAGTGAACAATCGTGACTCTGCCGTTTTCGTCCTTTTCATATCCTGTACAGGTGACAAAATACGCATGCATCAGCCGCACTTCATTCCCCGGAAACAGCCTGAAATACTTCTTCGGCGGTTCCTCCATAAAATCTTCCCGGTCAATATACAGCTCCCTTTCAAAAGGAACCTCTCTTATGCCAAGGCTTTCATTTTCCAGATTATTCGCTACGGTCAATTTTTCCGTCTGTCCTTCCGGATAGTTGTCAATGACAAGCTTAATCGGGTCTAACGCTGCCATAATACGCGGCTTTTTCATCTTCAAATCTTCTCTGATACAGTATTCCAACATGGAATACTCTGCGGAGGAATTGGCTTTCGATACACCGCACAAGTCAACAAAACGCTGAATGGACTCCGGGGTAAAGCCTCTTCTTCGCAGCGCCGCTATCGATACCAGACGCGGGTCGTCCCAACCGTCTACGATACCGTCCTCTACAAGCTTTTTAATATATCTTTTTCCAGTGACTACATTAGTCAAATACATCTTGGCAAACTCTATCTGTTTCGGCGGATGCGGATATTCCAGTTCCTCCACCACCCAGTTATAGAGCGGTCTGTGATCCTCAAACTCCAATGTACAAATAGAATGCGTAACGCCCTCTATCGCATCCTCTATCGGATGCGCAAAGTCATACATGGGATAGATACACCACTTATCGCCCGTATTATGATGGGATAAATGCGCCACACGATATAATATCGGATCCCGCATATTAATGTTCGGAGACGCCATATCAATTTTAGCGCGCAGCGTTTTTTCACCGTCCGCATACTTGCCGTTTTTCATCTCTTCAAATAATGTAAGATTCTCTTCCACGCTTCTATTCCGGTTCGGGTCATCTTTGCCCGGTTCAGTCAACGTGCCTCTATATTCACGCATCTGCTCCGCCGTCAGTTCCGATACATAGGCTTTGCCTTTCCGAATCAGCTTGACCGCGCACTCATACATTTCATCAAAATAGTTGGAAGCAAAAAACAATCTATCTTCGTAATCAGCTCCAAGCCATTCCACATCCGCTTTGATAGACTCCACAAATTCATTTTTTTCTTTCGTCGGATTCGTATCGTCAAAGCGCATATTAAACTTTCCGCCATATTCTTTGGCAAGACCGTAATTTAATAAAATACTCTTCGCATGTCCTATATGCAGATAACCGTTAGGTTCCGGAGGAAACCTTGTGTGTACCGTATCGTATACACCCTCTGCCAAGTCCTTTTCAATAATCTGCTCTATAAAATTTTTGGAAACGACTGCTTTCTCTTCTCCGGCTGCCACTGTCTACTCCTCCTTTAGCACACGTTCACTACTATGTTACCATAGGCGGCTTAAAATATAAAGCAAAAATTTTAAGTATTTGGGAAAGTTTTCTTCAAAAAGAGCCGTCAATGCGCATATCTGCCGCTAAATTCCATCACAAGCCCGGTCAGGCAGGTATCCTCATACTCGCTCCCCGGATATACTTCCATAATCTCATAACGTACTTCCAGCATACCGCCGTTTAACACTTTGATATCATCCTCCGGCAGCGTAAAATACTGCGGGAAAATCGTATCCTCCAGCTCCAGACAAGCGTAAGGTTTATCTTCCACATACATCATAAGTTTTTTCACGCGTCCGTTTTTTTCCCATACTGATTCGTCTCTGGCATATCCGTTGACAATGCAGATTTCCGTATAGCGCAAAAAACCGTCCGATCTGGGTGCCACATCTTTCCACTGGCAAAGGGCGTCCCACTCGTTATCGGTTCCGCAAACGCATCTTTGTCGGTAAAGCAGGCTTTCCCCGACGCCGTTTCCATCTACGCCCTCCGCCCATGCCGTGCCGCGTTCCTGTTTTGTCACGTTATCAGCGCTGTATCTGCCCGTTCCCGAAGCAAGTTCGGAAGAAGCCGTCACTTCCTGCTCAAAATCCCAAACGCCGCACCAGCTTGAACACCCCGACCACTGCCAATCGGAATAACCAAAGTTAGGCGCATTCTCGTCATATTCCCAACTGCACCATAGTTCTTCATCCCAGTTTTCAAATATATCCCCGTAATCCCCGTAAAAGAAATTGTCCACTCTGGGCTGTAATACAAGCGGTTCTTCGTGAAAATTGACGACAGGCTCTTGCGATAAAAAGATTTCCTTAGAAGCAAAACCGTTTGTTTCGGCATATGCCGCCACACGATTTTCTTGATCCCGCCCGTTTTCGCCATAACAAAGCAGAAAGTCATCCGCGCAGTCTGCAAAAACATCCTCTTTTATCACTGTACTGTTATCCACGATTAACGCCGTCCAAAGCGTAGGGTTGCCCGCAAAAACCCGCTCGTCTATAAACTCCACCGACTCCGGAATGGCAACATACTCCAGCCTGCATTTTTCAAACGCCCCGTTTCCTATTGCCAGCAGACCTTCGGGCAAATCCACCTCCGAAAGTCCCGTATTCTTAAATGCGCCGGGGTCAATGAAAGCTATGGAATCCGGAAACTGAACTCTTTCTATTGTCATATCGGCAAACGCATTTTCCCCGATTGCCCTTACCGGGAGTCCTCTAATATTATCTGGAATACACAGAATATTTGAGCCAAAACTGCTTGTGTATTTACGCATATATTTCCAAAAATCAGCTTGACGCCCATGTCTATATTTGTCCGCAATGCCTGTAATAACCATATACGGATATTGATATTCTTCATATTTCTTCTCAAAGGAAAACAATGCTGTCAGCAATGGAGCGTTATTGATGTCTTGAATGCTAAACGCATCCTGTGCCGTCTCCGCATCCGCCTCCTGCACGGTTTCAGTTTCCGTTTCGGTTTCTGCCTCTGCCGCTACATGGCTTTCTGCCTCCGGCGCGCTTTCCGCGCCGCATCCGGTACAGCCGATACCCACGGCGATGACTATCGCGGTCAATATCTTGTTCCATCCGCCTATCGACATTTTCCTGCCTTTCCCCGTCACCTTGCCCATCTCCTTTTTCGTTATATCGTTCCTAATATATGATTATAATCCTATAAAATCGGGGAAAAGTCAAGGTGGGTAGGGGAAAGCCAGCTAATAGAGAGGATTTTCTTGACATCGGTTTAATTTTTGGCTAAACTAAAATCATAATTTATTTTAGCCAAAAACGATATTATTAACATGATTCTTCTATATAAGGAGGCAGTCGCAATGTACATTAAACGGGCAATCGAAGAAACCATTCTCAACCTGTCTAAAATGTTTCCCGTAATATTAGTCACGGGTCCCAGACAGGTCGGAAAAACAACCCTGCTGCAAAAAATAGCCAAAAAAGAGCGCAAATACGTTACACTCGACGACCCGGACGTACGTTACCTTGCCAAGCATGACCCCGCTTTATTCATGCAGCGTTATACGCCTCCGGTGCTGATTGATGAAATACAGTATGCTACTGAACTGCTGCCTTATCTGAAAATATATGCGGACACATCAAAACGAAAAGGCGACATCTGGATTACCGGTTCGCAAGTTTTTAAATTGATGCAGAACGTCAGCGAAAGCCTTGCCGGACGTGTCGGCATCGTTAATCTGCTTGGTCTTTCTAACGCAGAAATTTACGGTTATCCAAACGAACCTTTTTCTACCGAACCGGAACGCCTGATGAAGCGCATGGAAACCACGAACCCGAAAAATCTGAATGAAATTTATGCCAGAATATTCAAAGGTTCCATGCCCGCATTATACGCCGATAATAATATTGATTGGGAAATTTACTACCGTTCTTACATCGATACTTATTTGCAGCGGGATATCCGCGACCTTGCGCAAGTTGCCGACGAAATGGACTTCTATCATTTTATGACTGTAGCCGCCGCCCATACCGCAAAACCCATTGTATATGAAGAATTGGCATCCGCCGTCGGCATTTCGGCTCCTACCGCCAAAAAGTGGCTTTCTATCCTGGTATCTTCCCAGATTATTGCCTTGATACAGCCATACTATAACAACGCTTTAAAGCGGGTTGTGAAAATGCCGTTAATGCACTTTTTAGATACCGGTCTTGCCGCTTATCTGCTCAAATGGGGAAATCCCGAAACATTGGAAAAAGGCGCTATGTCGGGAGCCTTTTTTGAAAGCTATGCCTTTTCGGAAATATACAAAAGCTATCTTAACGTCGGAAAAGAACCTCCGCTTTTTTATTACCGCGACAAAGACCAGAAAGAGATTGATTTGCTCATTTACCAAAATGGCACACTCTTTCCTATAGAAATGAAAAAAGCCGCTTCTCCGGGCAAAAGCGCAGTCAAAAACTTTAAAGTATTGAATGCTGTACAAAATCCGGAAAAGTTCGGCAATGTCAATGAATTAAAAACGGACATTGGCTATGGAAGCGTTATCTGCATGGCACAGGACTTACTGCCGCTTGATGAAAAAAACTGGTATGTGCCGGTCTGGATGATTTAACCTACTTTCGTCTCAAACCCGTGTACCCAATCAGAGCGCAGATAATACACCAGATAAATCACCGAACTGATGCTCCATGTCAGCGGATATGCCCAGTATATGTATCTGATTTCTCCGGTAAAGTGCATGACAAGCCCGATATAAGCAATACGCAGCACACACCAGACAGAGAGCATAATCGTCATCGGCACAAAAGCCTTTCCCGCGCCGCGGCAGACTGCCGCAATAGAATGGGAAAAAGCAAGCAAAAAATAAAACAGCGTCACCGTCCGCGCCTGCTGTACGCCATAGGCAAGCACACCGGGCGTCTGGTCGAACAGCCCCACAAGCTGCGGGGCAAACGTATAGTGCAATACTCCGATAATTTCCGCCGAAATCACCGCCGCAAGGATGCAGAAACGCGCTCCTTTTTTGGCGCGGTCATACTGCTTCGCCCCCAGATTCTGGCTGATAAAAGTGGTGCTTGCCATATTGAAACTTGTAATCGGCAAAAACGCAAACCCCTCGATTTTGGCGTGCGTTCCATAGCCCGCCATCGCGAACTTTCCAAACGAATTAATCTGCGACTGTACAATGACATTCGCAAAACCGATAACAGAGTTCTGAATGCCGGAAGGCAGTCCGTAGCGAACAATTTCCAGCACGGAATCTTTATGAAATCGGATTTTCGATATTTCCACCGTAAAAAGATTCCCCTTATGCAAAAGATGAATCATACACAGCACGACGCTTGCCGCCTGCGAAATAACCGTCGCCATTGCCGCCGACCATACGCCGAAATGGAATCCCGCAATAAACACCAAATCCAGAATAATATTTAAAACAGAAGAAAAAATCAAATAGTAGAGCGGGCGTTTACTGTCTCCCAGCGCGTTCATGATGCTGCGGCAGATATTGTACATAACCATCGCAAGCGCGCCCATGAAATAATAGCGGAAATACTCCACCGCCTCCGGCATGACTTCCGGGTCAGTCTGCATCCACACAAGGAAAGTCGGCGTAAAAGCGACTCCTATCACCGTCAAAATCACTCCGCTTGCAATTCCAAGCGCCATCATCGTATGTACCGCTTTCGACACCTGTTCTTTATCCCCCGCGCCGAAATAGCGGGAAATCACAACGCCGCCACCCATTGCCGTTC
Source organism: Bacillus sp. (in: firmicutes) (assembly GCA_023666125.1). GTDB lineage: Bacteria > Bacillota > Clostridia > Lachnospirales > Lachnospiraceae > UBA3282. Next base: position 6,968 of record JAMPCN010000015.1, read on the forward strand.
CCATAAAAAAGCTTATTAAAAGAAAAATCAGCGTTCCCGACGACGTCACCGCCGCCAGCGCGTTCGTTCCCAAATGCCTGCCAACGATAAAGGCGTCCGCCGTATTATATAACTGCTGAAAAACCTGGCTTAAAAAAATCGGCAGCGCAAACCCCATCATCAAGGAATAGATATTGCCCTCCGTCATATCCTTTACATGGGCTTTTTGTTTTGTACCGCTATCCGCCTGTATAGACTGCATGATTCACTCATCTCCTACTTATTATTTTGCGAAAAATATGGCGAATCCCAACAATGATATGCTAACAAAGAAAAACTCTCACGAAATTCATAAACTGATTTTACGTTCTGAAAATTCTTAAAATCTTTTCCCTGCTGTCTACCAGCATATGAAAAACTCTTAATATGTATACAGTCTGCTTCCTCTCATCAATCAGAAAGTAAATCTTATAGTTTTTATAATATGTCTTTCTGATGCCATATACTGCCAATTCTTCATCCTCATCTAATTCATGGCTTTGCGGAAACAGACTCAGGCTATTAATTACTTTCTTAAATCCTCTTACCATATTAACCGCAGTTTCCGGAGCCTTTAATTCAAAGGCAATGTAATCCATCTGTTCTATAATGTCCTTCTCTGCCAGCGGCAAGGTAATCACCTTATACTCTGTCATTAGAATACCTTTTCTCCAATTCTTCAAAAAATTCGTTGCAATCTCTGCCTTTTCCCGCTGCAATCTCATGGTAACTTTCCATTACCATTTCCCGTACCTGTTTCTGGTTTTCATCTATTTCTTTCCGATAATCCAATACCTGTTGTGCCAGACTCATACAACTCACCTCTTTTTCTAAATATACTTTTAGTATACTCAAAAACTGTTGTTAATACAAGAATTGAACTCATAAAATTTTGTTTTATAATGATATTTGTTTGTATGGACTGTACTTCACACGCTGTTAAAAATGAATTATAATTACCATAGCAATCTTGATTGGAGAATCATTATGAATATCATAGATACTTATCCCGCCATATTAACAGCATATAGCGGAACTGCTTTTTCCTTTGAAAATTTTTCTTTTGAAAAATGGAAAAGCTATATTGATTCCGTACTTCCCGATGCGTTCCAAATGCTTGTTTCGGACGCCCGGAAATGTTTGGAAACTGACAAAGTATGCTGGGAGACAGATTATTTACCTGTGCTGAATCAGGTTGCGTACGATAAGGAACTACGCGAAACTGCACACGCTTCTTTTTGTAAAGCAACGGAAAGTTTAGAACATACAATATATGTTCAGTTTGGTAAAAAACTCGATGTTGATATCATATTTTATCTTGGACTTTGTAATGGGGCAGGCTGGGTGACAGAATATCATGGACATAACGCTATACTGCTTGGTATCGAAAAAATTATGGAGCTAAATTGGTGTAGTCTTGACGATATGTATGGACTGATTTATCATGAACTCGGACACGTTTATCAGGAACAATATGGCATTCTTAAACGAACTTTCGATAATAATGCAGATTCTTTTCTTTGGCAGTTGTTTACGGAAGGCGTCGCGATGTATTTTGAGCAAAGTCTGGTCGGAAACGCTGACTACTATCATCAGGATAAAAATGGCTGGAAAATGTGGTGTGATGACCATTTAGAGCAAATCAAGGCAGATTTTAGCCGCGATATGAAAACGATGACATTTGCTAATCAACGGTATTTTGGCGATTGGGTTATGTATAACGGACATTGTGACGTTGGGTATTATCTTGGCTGTCAGTTTGTCCGCTATATTCTTTCCATGTATGAATTGGATGAAATTATTTGCTTTGATATTGACAGGGTAAAAGAACTATTTCAGCAATTCGTTCAATGACCAGACACAATCTCAATGAAAAGGAGCGCAATTTACAAATGAACGACATCACCATCCGTTCCGCCAACATTCAGGACGCCGCGGATATTTTGAAAATCTATGAATACTATGTAAAGGAAACCGCAATCTCGTTTGAATATGACGTCCCGACGTTAGACGAAATGAAAGCAAGAATAACGAAAACATTGCGCAAATACCCCTATTTTGTCGCCGTACAAAATAACCGCATAATCGGATACGCCTATGCAGGCGCTTTTATCGGTCGCGCCGCCTATGACTATTCAGCCGAATTAACTATTTATATTGACAAGGACTCCCGCAACAGCGGAGCCGGAAGAAAGCTTTATGAAGCGTTGGAAGATGCCCTCCAAAAAATGGGCATCACGAATCTCTATGCCTGCATCGGCTATCCAGACGCCGAGGACGAATATCTGAATTTTAACAGCGCAAATTTCCATGCGCACATGGGTTTTACGAAATGCGGCGAATTCCATAAGTGCGGTTATAAGTTCGGACGATGGTATCATATGATTTGGATGGAGAAAATAATCGGGCAGCATATATCAAAATAAATCGCTATGCGTTCCTGTCCTTGTCAAATATAATACCAATTCTCCATTATCAATTTCATAAACCAATAACCAATCCGGTGTAATATGACACCCCCTGCACCCAGTGTAATCTCCGCTGAGAGCATGGTCTTTATTCTTCAGCATTTAAATCCTCCATCAATTCTTCCACAGAGGAAAAAGAACGGCTCAAATTTCTTTTATATCTTATGTCCTCAATGGCTTTCCTTGTTTCCTCATTAGGTATATCCATGGAAATCTCAAACGAAATCCTCTGCCCCCTTATCGCCTGTTTTGCCGCCCCATGAAGTGGATTGCTTTCCCTTATTGACTGTGGTATGATTTTTCTAGTATATACTAACAAAATGGCATTTGATGAGGTGATTACAATGCTTGTTTTATGCTCGAATGGATTATCAAGTGGAAAATTATTGGCTCATCTCGGCAGTAAAATGGTTGACTGTAAGACAGCCGCATTAGTAGTGACAGCAGACAATGAGTACAAAGAAAACAATTATCATGTTCCCAGATGCGTATTAGAATTACAAGCATTAAATCTTCACGTCGATATTTTTGATTTGGATAAACAATCTTCCGAGTTATTGCTGAATTATGATGTAGTTGAATTTATTGGAGGGAATCCTTTCTATTTACTATACTCAATCAGAGAAAATAATGCGATTGAAATATTAAGAGATATTGCTGCATCTAAAATTTTAATCGGTTGGAGTGCAGCAGCATTCGTTTTTGGCCCTACACTTGAATTGGTGAATCGCTATTCTCCGGAAATGAATTTCTTAGGACTATCAGATTATAGTGGCCTCTCATTAACCAATATTCAGGTACTGCCGCATTACAGTAAATTTCTCACACGATTTGAACTGTTTGAAGAGAATTGCCGTATTTATGAAAGAGAACATACTGTCAATGTTATCCGCATTAACGATGGCGATGGGGTGTTTATTGACTCTGAAGTTTATATTTGCAAAGCATAAAATCCGGTTTGATAGATTGGAGGCTGAATAATAGCATATTTAGAATCCCCCTCTTTCTCCATCTTGAAAAACTTTACACTTTCCTATATAATTTTATTTAGACTTGTATTCCTACCAAAATATTATATAAAGCAAAGGAGAATTCATTATGAGATTAGTTACCCGTTCCGATTTTGACGGTCTGGCGTGCGGCGCGCTGTTAAAAGAAATCGGTCTGATTGACAGTTGGAAATTTGCCCATCCCAAGGACTTGCAGGATGGTCTTGTAGAGATTACGGAAAATGACGTACTTGCCAATGTGCCTTTTGTCGAGGGATGCGGTCTGTGGTTCGACCATCACTCCAGCGAGCATGAGCGTAACCAGTTAGCAGGCAAATATAAGGGAGAAAGCCGTATCACCCCCTCCTGCGCACGCATTATTTACGAATATTACGGCGGAGAGGAACGCTTCTCCCATTTTGACGATATGATGATTGCCGTTGATAAAGTAGATTCCGGCAACTTAACGATTGACGAAATCCAAAACCCGACCGGATGGATTTTAGTAGGTTTTTTGATGGATCCCAGAACAGGGCTTGGCAGATGGAGAAACTTCACTATCTCCAACTATCAGTTGATGGAAAAATTGATGGAATGCTGCCGCACCATGGATACGGCTGAAATTCTTGCCCTGCCCGATGTGCAGGAACGTATTGAAATCTACCACGAGCAAGACACCAAATTCAAAGAAATGGTGCGCGCACATACCCGCGTGGAAAAAGACGTTATCATTTCCGACTTGCGCGGCGTTGACCCGATTTATTCCGGCAACCGTTTCCTTATCTACAGTATGTATCCCGAACAGAATATTTCCGTCTGGATTGTAAACGGAAGAGGCGGTCTTGGATGCTCCGCGGCAGTCGGTTACAGCGTTTTAAACAGAACTTCCAATGTCAACGTAGGAAGCCTGATGCTCAAATACGGCGGCGGCGGTCACAAAGCGGTCGGAACCTGTCAGTTCTCCGATGAGGTCATGGACGAACAGTTACCGAAACTGATTGATGAGATTGTAAATTATAAAGGCGAATAATACGAGAAAATCGCTATGCGAATTATCTAACTGTATCGAGCAATTTCCTATTTACATAAAAGAGAACATCACAAAATGGTGTTCTCTTTTTTTATAATGCCTTTTGTAAATATCTTATATTATTCCGGCGATAATTAATTCTCTATTAAGGTCCAATGCAATCCCAATATCTGTAGCCACACCATATAGTCCTAATATCTGAGGTTCTTTACCAATTTCTTCACCATATTCGTTACAAAATATGTCTTTTCCAATATAATAAAAGCCATAATTATAAAAATTAATATGCTGGTCATAATGTGCATAATTATAAAAATAGCCCCTTGTCCAATACTCTTTCCCAACTATCGTTGGTTCCAATAATAAATCATCACCTTTAATCCCTTCCTCTATACATCTTTCAATGTTTTTCCCTTGTTTAAAAATCAATATCAAAATGAGGTCATCCCCATGTATATTATTGATATGATTATTTATCACAACTCCATAAAGGCATAAATCATCTTTGGGTTTAACCATAAACATATCTCCGATTTCCGGATAGCTTCTTTTTCTCTTTATCACTTTTAATTGCTTATCTGCAATATCAGCATTGCTAAAATCATCAAGTTTCTTTTTTATATCATCAGGCAAATTTTCAAGTCGTGCTTTATAACGATTTGAATATATATTATCATTTATATCTCTCATATTTATATTTTCCCCTTACTTTGTAAATATTGTATCGCCCAAGCTTTTGCATCATCATAATATTTATTGTCTATAGATATACTAAAAATCTTATCAAGCGGTAGCTGGTTTCTCTTTCTCCCGACATTCTAAATTATTTTTAATTCCAAAAACTCATCATAAAATGGCAATTTATCCTTATCTTTGTCAATCTTACATGTTCCATCAAAAAATTGTTTTGGTATTTCAATAACATCTACCGTGCAGTGAATCCCTTCCTGTTCTGCCATTTTAATCAGCGCTATGGATACAATATCTATTATTGTTGAATAACCTACCATATTTCTTCTATATTTCTTAATCCGTTTTGCCAATTCCTCATTGAAGCTTTTTTCATCATGTTCAATGATTGCCATATATATCTTTTTTAAATATTCCGGACTGACATAATAAACCTCTCCGGATTCATCCGGTTCATCAGGCAGCTGGCTTAAAACCAATCTTGCCTGCTCATATTTTTGATAATACATTAGCATAATCAGATTATTCTCCTCACTTGCTATATATGGGATATCCAACTCTCCCACAGCGATAAGCTGAAATAATGAATAATCCATTTTACGTTCAATAGCATTTTCAATAATTATATTGTACTCTGTTCGTACTCCTTGTTCATATAAACACTTTGTAATAAGCATTGCATATCCGGAAAAATATGTATATTTTATTATTTCATGACAAGTAATATCATTTAAATAATTATGGGCTGCCATGCGTTCATAATTATTAGACAAGCAATTATATAACCTTAGATAATCTTTTACTTTTGAATTTAAAAAATCATTAATTGTACTCAATTCATTATTTTTGAATATTTCTTTTGCTTCTTTATTTTTGAATACTCCTTTTACTTCTTTAAGATATTCTTGAATTCTAGCAACTTCTTTATCCCATTTTTTCCCTTTATACTCTAATTTCATCTATATCCTTCCTCGTTTTCTAAACACAAAATGATTTAGAATGTTAGTTTTCTTCATTATAGCTATAAGATTCGGTCCAGTCAATGAGACCGTCTCTGCAGCCACGGGAATAAAAAATGCACAATACCATATTTAGTATTTTAGAACCTCAATAGGAATATTTTCCACCATATCTGCACACGTAAAATTAATTATCGAAATTTAAAATATATTTTTTCTACATGCTAATTACATAAAACTCTTTGCATTTTATTTCTGTACATGATATAAATATATCATATTTTCATATCCTAGAAAACTGTACTGCACAATCTCAAAATCTATACAGTACATCTTTGCATGTACTCAAAATACTATTCTACCCCATCTACGAAAGGAATTTCTTATGCCACATCAGCAAACTAACTCTTCAAAAGCTGCGCCCCGCAGAAAACACAATACCAACTGGCACGAAGCCGCAGCCTGCGCCGTGCAGATTGAGCTGCGGAAATATGCGCATCTGCTGGATTTTCAATCTGAATATATTCTTGGTAAAAACAATTACCGCATCGACCTGCTTATCATCAAAAAATTGTGTAAAGAAGCCATCCCTAAAAATATCGCCTGTGTTTTTAAAACCTATAACTTATTTGAAATAAAAGGTATTGGTTCGAGCGTCAATACCGACGCTTATTATAAAACGATAGGATATGCAGGTCTTCTCATTGACCAGAGCGGGAAAAAGAATCAATATACCGCACTGGATATCAGCTTATCTTTCCTTTGCTTTCACTATCCAAAGAGTTTAATGAGACATTTACAAAAAGATAGAAAATTAGTAGTTGAAAATTTCTCCAAAGGGGTTTATCATATCATTAATGAGATATTTAATATACAAATTATCGTTACAAAAGAACTTCCGCCGGAAGATAATCTATACTTACATTGTCTGACGGATAAGCTGAGTGACGCCGGACTTCTCAATCGGCTTATTGACGATTACCAGCATCACCGGACGCAGGAAATTTATATCAAATATATGAACCAACTAACAAACGCCAATTCAAATGAAAAAGGAGACTCATCTATGTTTGAAGAAATGATGGAACGCGCAAAACAGGAAGCGGAGGCTTACTATACAACTTATTTTACAACCCATTATGCAGCGTTACTTGATACTTTAAATAATAAAATTGAGCAGTTGTCTTCTTCTAACGCGCAGTTGTCTTCCCAAAATGACTATCTGAAAACTCTGCTTAGACAAAACAATATTCAATTTCAATAATTCTCCTCATGTATCTCAAAATAACTAAATTCTAGTTATGAGTGATGCTCCTTTTTTGTCCAGCACAACGCTCTCTCCCTCCTGCAGCCTTATTTCTCTCTGCTTTTCCCCATACACAAGTCTGCTGTGAAAATCTTTGTCAGCAGTAATCTCACATCTGCATAACTTCCCATCCTCCCATGACAAATCAATAAACGCGCCGCCTTTTAAACGAAGCCCTCTGATACTGCCCTTTCTCCATGCGGACGGCAGCGCAGGCAAAAGCACAATCCGCTCTTTTGTATTCTGTACCAACATTTCAGCGATTGCCGCTGCCGCCCCAAAATTACCGTCAATCTGAAACGGCGGATGTTTATCAAACAGGTTCGGATAGGTAGAATTGGCAAAAAGTTGGCATAAATGATAGTACGCGGCTTCTCCATCCCACAGTTTCGCATAATGGTTGATAATCCATGCCCTGCTCCATCCCGTATGCCCGCCGCCGTGAGACAATCGAAACTCCAATGTCTTTCTTGCCGCTGCGGCAAGTTCCGGCGTAAAGTCTGGCGTAATCTGCTCGGAGGGATGCAGCCCGTAAAGATGGGAAATATGCCGATGCCCCGGCTCCCACTCCTCATAATCCTTTTGCCATTCCAAAATCGTTCCTCTATCTCCTATCTGTGTCGGTTTTAACCGCTCTTCCATTTTACTAAGAAGCCCGACAAACTGCTCCACATCATCAATCTGCGCTTCTTTCAATGCCTCTTTCACTTCTTCTGTCAGGGCATCCGCCTGCAGCAGTTCCTGATATGCCTCCTCGCATTGACCGAATAAGTCACGCAGAATCTGATTGTCCATTGTCACGCCATAGCTGTTTGCTCCTTTTTCCCCATTAGGCAGTATATAAGTATTCTCCGGAGAAACGGAAGGGCAGGTTACCAGATAACCCTCATGTTCCACCAGAAAATCCTGAAAAAACAACGCCGCCTCACACATGATGGGAAATTGTTCCTGTAAAAACTCCATATCTTTCGTATACTGATAATGCGTCCACTGATGCGTACAAAGCCATGCCGCCCCCATAACCCAATAAGTACCCGGAATCCAGAGGTCCTGCGGTGCCGTATCTCCGTGAATATCCGTATTATGATGGCATACCCACCCTCTGCAGCCGTACATCTCGCGTGCAGTCCGCCTGCCGTCTGCCGCCATTTTTTTCAACAGCTCAAACAATGGAAGATGACACTGTGAAAGAGCGCAGCTTTCCGCCAGCCAATAGTTCATCTCCGTATTGATGTTGATGGTATATTTACAATCCCAGGGCGGCGTCATGTCCTTATTCCACAATCCCTGTAAAGTTGCAGGCAGGGTCCCCTTTCTGCTGCAGGCGATTAGCAGATATCTTCCATAATCAAAATACAGTTTGCTCAGTCCGATATCTGCAGTCTGCTCCGCCGCCTGCTGCACTCTTTGACAGGTGGGTAAACTCTCCCCCGCTTCCTCTCCCCCCAAATGAAATTCCACATTCCCGTACAGGCTTCGATAATCCTCCACATGGGCATCGAGCAGATTCTCCCAGCCCATTCCCTGTGCAATATCCAAGCGTTCATCCATATGGACGCACAGAAGCCTTTGCAGTCCTTTCTGCATCCACCATTCCTCTTCCTCATAGGATGAGCGGTTTTTTCTATTCATAGGGCAGCTTTCCCGGTCTGCCGGAAGCTGTCCTAAAAACTTATCCAGAGCCGACTGCTTCTCTTCCTTTGTGTAATGATAAGTGGTATCCGCCGTAAAATACAGCGTCACTTCTTCGGCGTCTTCCACCACCAGACGCTCCCCCACAGTCCGCACGCTGCCGCCCTTTATTTCCGCCCGCAGCTTCATGGCAAATTCATACCCCCCTCTGCCCAGATTCCCATATAGATAAATCTCATTCGCAGCGGTTTTTTCTATGCCGTCAAAAAACTTTCCTCTGTCCAGACCTGCCAGGAAGCCAATCTTTCCCCCGTCCTGCGCTGTAATGTGCATAACAAGCACATTCACCGGATAAACGCAGATAGTCTCTCTTTGATACCACACTCCGTTTTGGCAGAAAAAAACCCGGTGCAGAGCCTTTTCCAAATCCAATTCCCTGCGATAGTCCGTAATTTTCCCCATTCTTCCACAAGCATCAAACTCTATCGTCATATCTCCCAATGTCTGATAGGGATGCTGACCGTTTGGGCAGCCGGACATGGCAAGCTGCATCAGCTTCTCGGCCTCCGCAATCTTTCCGTCAAAAATCAATTCCCTGATTTTAGGAAGATTTTCTTTCATATCCGGATTCAGCCTGTTTACCGGACCTCCATACCAGATACTTTCCTCATTCAACTGCAGATGCTCGCTTGCGGGAGCGCCAAATACCATAGCTCCTATCTTTCCATTCCCTATGGGGAATGCCTCTTCCCACTCCGCCGCCGGTTTATCATCCCATAATTTACTCATATCAATCTCCTTACCTCAAGCTTATCTCCCTCTCCAGCTTAAAAGAATAAATCACTTTCTGCGCTGTACGCATTCCTTTTCCCGTCTGTTTATACCCCGAAAGCTGCTCCAATGCTTCCGCATAATAATCAAGCTGCGTCTGATATCGCATCACCAGTTCTTCCGGCGTCTGCACGGCGTCCGTTTTATAATCCACCACAATATAACTGCCATTCTCCTCGAAGAAAACGTCGATAATACCCTGAATCAAAACGGTTTCCTGTGCCGGAAACGCTTCGTTTAAACGATTGGCGGGAAGCCCCAATACAAAAGGCTGTTCTCTGTACAGCTTCCCTGCCGCGTCCGCCGCCGCCATACGCCTTGCAATGCCACTCTCCAAAAAGGCGGCAATCTTAGGTACGGAAACCACGTCATAATATGCCTGCGGCAGCTTCCCCTCCGCCAGCATCCGCTTCAATTCTTCCCGTACCGCCTCCGTCAGGCGTTTCCGCCTGTCTTTTGCCTGCACCGGACTTTCTTCTTCCTGTAGCGCGCTCTCCGTCAATGTCATGCTTCTGTTTTCTTTATTATCCAAATCGGTCAATATGCCAAAATCCAGCAGTTCCATGACTTTATGGAAAGCGCTTCCTCTGTCCGTTCCGCTGACGTCCTCTTCCTGTCTCATAAACTTTGGCAGATAGGGAACAATCTGTTCTTCCTCATATAAGGGGAATGAAAAATCCGTCTCCTCCTGCATCCCCGCTTTTTTCAATTCTGACACGGTAGTCTTTGTATATAAGTCTTGTAAATTCGCATATGGATATTGATAGGAAAATTTCTCTGACATAACCGTCATCAATTTTTTATCCACCCGGTCAATCCCATCTGCCGCGTCTAATAATAGCAGCTTTCTTCTATCATCCTCTCTTCTTACCGTCTCTTCTATCTTCTCTCCCAAGGTGTCTTCCCATGATAAAACCGAAAGTTTTATTCTGATATCCTCTCCATAAAAAGGATTTTGACTGTTTGGCTCAATACCATATAGCCGCCAGATATCATCAAAACCTTTATTTCTTGCCGCCGCATAAAAAATCACATCCAGAAAACTGTTCATCTGCATCAACATGTCATAAGAAAAAACTCTCTCATAGACGCCCTGCAATAACGTCAGCGAATCCATTTTCTTTTTCGCTTTCTTAACCGCTCCCGTCAAAATCAATTTCTCTTTTGCCCTTGTCATCGCTACATACAGGATACGCAGTTCCTCGGCCAGATTGTCCTGCCGCAATGCCAGCGCAATATAATTGCGCCGCAGATTCCGGCTGGTTACCCGAAGCCCCGCATCCACATAATCCACGCCGATTCCCCTCTCTACGTCCATCACCAGATGCTCGGCAGCATCCCGCATATTGAAACTTTTTGCAAGCCCTGCCACGAAACAGATGGGAAATTCCAATCCTTTACTTTTATGAATGCTCATAATCCGCACGACGTCCGCGTTTTCATCCTGTAAGTTGGCCTCTCCGTAATCCACATCATATTTTTCCAACTCCTCCATATAACGCAGAAAATGATAGAGACCATAATAACTGATTTTCTCATAATCCGACGCCCTGACAAGCAGCATCTCCACATTGGCGCGCCGCCTGTCTCCCCCCGGCTTCGCCGCCACATAAGAAAAGTAGGAATATTCGCGGATAATCGTCTGCAGCAGTTCATGCACGGGCATATAGACCGCCATGTCACGGTATCTGTCTATGCTAACCAGAAAGCTCTGCAATTTCCACCGTAACCGTACCCTGCTGCTTTCTGCCTCTGTACCATCATCCATACTTTCCCCCGCCGCATACGCTTTCACGGCGTCATAAAGATATCTTTTCCCGGGAAACGCCGCCTTTACGGACGCAATCTCTTCCTCCGAAAACCCGCCGAAATACGAATGCAGCACTCCGTATAACGGAATATCCTGCATCGGATTGTCCAATATCCGCAGAAAATGAAGCAGTTCCTGAATTTCCGCCGCGGCAAAATAGCCCGTCTTGGAAGTGACATGCACGGGAATGCCCTCGCTTTCCAATACCTGTTTAAACTCTTCATCCCAGCCCGACGTTGTCCGCAGTAAAATCACAATATCCTTATAAGAAGCCTTACGAAGCTGACCTGTCTGAGCGTCCGTAATCTGAAACGCCGCCACCAGCCGTTTGATTTTTCCCGCGATTCCATATGCTTCCTGCTGCCTCATGCTGACTTCCGCCTCGGACTGCGTCTGCTCTTTTTCCACTCCCTGCTCTATACTCTCATTGGTAAAAAGAAGAACTTCCGTATCATTATCATTGGCCGCCGGTTCCGGGTAAGACGCCCCCGGATAGAGCGCGGCCTTTTCATCATAGGCAATGCCGCCAAGCTGCTTACTCATGACCTGTGAGAAAACCGCATTCGTACTGCTTAACACTTCCTCCCTGCTGCGGAAGTTCTGGTGTAAATCAATCCGCACTGCGCTGCGTCGCGCCGTGTCAACGCCCGTCACGTCAACGTCTGACACACCGTCGTCGGCAGCATCAACGCCTTCCCCGCTTCCGGCGTCGGCATACATATGATATTTCTCCATAAAAAGTTCCGGCCTGGCGAGGCGGAACTTATAGATGCTCTGCTTTACATCCCCTACCATAAAACGGTTAAACCGCCCCTCACTCTCTCCCGAAATAGCGGACAACAAATATTCCTGCACCAGATTACTGTCCTGGTATTCGTCGATGAGAATCTCCGTAAAATAATCCCGGTATTCCAGCGCCGTCTCCGTCGGTTCTATCTTGCCGTCCGCCATACGCCGCAGCAAAATGGAAAGTGCAAAATGTTCGATATCGTCAAAATCGAGCAGATTTTTCTCCCGTTTTGTTCTATCAAACGTCTCCTTAAAAAGCAGGGTAATATCCACAAGCGCGCAAACCGCTTCCCTACATACATCCATCTGGCGAATCACTTCCGCCGCGGACTGCGCAAAATAATTTTTGCCAATCTCCTGCAGCCTCTCCTTTACTTTTGTACGAATCCCCTTTACCAGTTCCCGTTTGGCCGCCGATACCGAATCGTCTTTTTTGGAAGACAATCTCCCGAAAGAAAGCGCCGAAAATAAAAGCGCGCATTCCTCGTAATCTTTTGCCGCGCAAAGCCTTTCCAACTGCTCTTTTTCCTGCTCTAACAGTTCCCCGTACATATAAGGGCCATCCGGCTCCTCGCACAATTTTATGCAATGACTGATTTGGTCAAGCAAATTTTCCAACGTTAAGGAGATTTTTCCCATCAGCTCCTCAATCCAGCCTAACCCCATCAAGGCCGCCGACTCCGCTTCGCCGTCATCCGAAACGGCGCGCCTGTCCGTAACCGCATAATCTTTCCTGCGCTCGTTTAGCCACTCTTCCGGAAAAGGATTGCTCATCGCAAAATCATACAGCTTCAATACCGCTTCTTCCACGGCATTATCCCTGCTGCCAGTGCTGAAATATTCCATGGCATACAAAAAGGCGTCGTCTTCCTTTTGATAGCAGCCCTCCAGCACCTCGCCCAGCACATCATTCCGCAGTAATTTTAATTCTCCCTCATCCGCAATGCGAAAGCCGGGGTCAAGCCCAATCGTATGGAAATGATTGCGGATGACAAACAAACAAAAGCTGTCGATTGTCGTAATCTGCGCATTATGCAAAAGCGCAGCCTGCCGCTGCAAATGCTCATTGTCCGGTTCTTTAGTCAGCTTTTCCCCGATTGCTGCGCTGATTCTTTCCCGCATCTGCGCCGCCGCCGCATTGGTAAACGTCACGACCAGCAGCCTGTCAATATCCACCGGATGCGCCTCGTCGCTTATCATCTTCACAATGCGCTCTACCAAAACGGCCGTCTTCCCCGAACCCGCCGCCGCCGATACCAGCAGGTTACAGCCATGCGTATCAATTACCCTCTGTTGTTCCACCGTATAAGAAACACTCATCGAATCTTTACTCCCCTGCTTCCTTTTCCATCAGCATAACCGCTTCCTCTTTTGACAGCTTCTTCAACTTCCTCATCTCATAGCCCGCGATTTCCGCATCATATCCGCAGATGCTTTTATAAGCGCAGTATGTACATGCGTTCTCGCCGTTTTGCTCGCAGGGATTGACCGAAATGTTTCCCTGCAAAATGCCGCTTCCCAGCTCCTTGATTTTATAGTTTACATAATTCGACACTGTCCGCATGTCCTCTTCTTTTATGACACTGGAATAAGCGGAAAAAGTTCCGTCTTTTTTCCGCTCTATCGGTAAAATATCCGATTTGTCCGTAAACTCTTTATCCAATAAAGTGATGGCCCTGTCATTTTCGCTGACTACTCCGGTCATTTTAAGTTCCTGCAAAAGCTTCCGGTTTAACTGTTCCGGCGTCAGCATCTGTCCGTCTTCTATCATCGGGTCTGCGATATGATAATAGAGCATGGCGGCAGGTACAACCTCTTTCCCCGGATGTTTTTTCTGCTCCATTTCCACCGCCGCGTTCATATAGACCACTAACTGTAACTGCAATCCGTAATATAACGCCGCCAAATCAAATTTACGGCTCCCCGATTTATAATCGATAACTTTCACATAGACAACGTCATCCGCCTCACAGGTATCGATTCTGTCAATTCTGCCGCGCAGTTTCATTTTTTCCTCACCGGTCAGCGCAATGTTTACCGCATCCAAATCCTCCAGCATGGAAAAAGACATCTCAAAATGCTCCGGCAAAAAAGCCCCTCTTTGCAGCTGTGTCTGCAGCGTAGCAACCGTACGGCTTAAAATCCGCTTAAGCCGCCGCAGTAAATACCGGTTCCTGGCATTGCTGTACAAAATCGTCTCCCCATAGTTTACGGCATATTCCTCTATGGCCTCGTCCAGTAACTTCTCTCCGGCTTCCTTCGGAAAATCAAACCATGTGTAATGCCGCTCTATCAGCTTATCGGCAAACAGCTCCAACACCCCATGGAAGAAATTTCCCATATCCACGTTTTCAAAACTGTACTCCCCGCGCTCTTTCAAGGACAATCCGTACTGTAAAAAATGCGCATAGGCACACGCCGCATACTTTTCCAGACGGCTGACGCTGTTTTGTAAAATGCTTCCATACAATGCCATTGTCACCCGTTTGGATAACGGCGAGTGCCTGTAATGGTAAAAGGCCGTATCAATCAGCCTGTCAACCTGCCCCTGCCAGACGGGATTTTTATGATAGGTATGATAAAAAGTAAAAAGCGTTTTCTCCCGCTCTTTCCCAAGCCTGCCCGCCGCATACTCCCGCAGCAGATCCGTAAAAAAGCCGATACCCTCCTCGGCGTTTGTCAACTGCTCTTCCACAGGAAGAATCTCCGGACGCTCTATGGCAAGTTTCGGAAAAAGCCTTTGCAGCGTATCGATTAAATAGGCCGGACGCCTGCTTTTGCCGTCGTTTCCTATTCCGGCATACGATACATACAGTTTTTCCAACGGCTTCGTCATATTCAAATACAGATACAACCGCTGAATATACATCTGCTGTCTGGGCGTCGGCGCAAGTTCCCATTCCGACCCCTGCAAAAACTCCCTGTCAATATCCGATATAATACCGCCTTTAGAGCTTCCCTTGGGAATGTTTCCGTCATTCACGCCCAGGAAAAAAAGAGCCTTGACCTGTTTCAATCTCGTTCTTTCAATATCGCCGATAACGACTCTGTCCACGTTCTGCGGAATCGTGCCGACCGTAATTTCCGCAAAGCCCGCGTCCAGAATCTCTGTAAATTCCTGAAAACTCATTTCTTCTTCCCGCAAAAGCCCCTCTATCTGGTCTAACAGGTCGATGACAAGCCCGTAAATCTGCCCGTACTCTTTCGCCCTCGCCAAATCGCCCTCTTTTTGAAACTTCTGCTCATAACCGCTCAACTTCCTCTGCAGTTCGTTCTGCACCAGAAATTCATACAAGGCGTGTACCAGTTCCCCCGCCGTCCGGCACGGTGCAAACAGCGGCGCGAGCTGCTCCATCAGCGTATTTCTCATATCATTATAACAGGCCAGCAGGGCAATCCCCTCCTCGCCTGTATCTTCCTTATAAATAAAAAGGCTGCTCCACTGCTTTTTCCCGCGGATGCCAAATCTGCGGACATAGTTTTCCAGCCTGTCAATATCTTCTCTCGCAAAACCGCACAGCCCCGTCCGCAAATAGTGGAAAACCGCCTCCCTGCTAAAATCGCACAAGACAATCTGTAACGCGCTGCGAATATATTCCGTAAAAGGATTGCTCAAAATCCCCCTTGTCCTGTCCATATATATCGGAATCCCAAACCCGGCAAACTCCTCCTCCAAATCATCCCCATACATCTCCATACTGCCCGTTACCACAGCAATATCCCGGTAATGCAGGCCGCTTTGTAACAGCCTATGAATCTCTATACAGGCCTGTCTGACTTCTTCTTTGGAAGTGGAAGCTTCTATCACATGGATATGCTCCACATCCTTATCATACGTCCGCACCGGATAACGGAACAGACATTGCTCTAAATGCGCCAGCTCCGGATTATCGGCAAATCTGGGCAGCCTTCCCGCTATCTTTTTTTCGCATATAACAGCCGGAAGAAGCGTTGTGTTCGCTTCTTCCGCCAATTTCTTTAAATCCGCTGTTGTTTTTTTACTCAAATGAAAAAGCTTCTGCTCTCCATCCATTTCATAAGGATTTTCGCGCGTATCAATGGTAATCGTTACAATGACTCTTTCGGTCAATCTTATAAGTTCCCGTATGACATGGTTTTGTATCGGCGTAAAGCCGGTAAAACCGTCAAACGCTATCACGCAATCCTTAATAATCTTGGACTTTGGCAGCGCCGCGCACAATCTGTCCAGCGTTTCCTCCGTCGTAATAAATTTTTCCTGCATATATGCCAGAAAACTGCCATACAGTATTTCCAAATCTTTCAGTTTATAATACAGCGCACCCCTTGTTTTGGCATAGTCCGCCAGTTTGGCAAGTTCCTCTATTCCAATGCCATACTGCATAAACTCCGAAATGGCGGATTTTACCTCATGGATATAACCTTGTTTTTGCAGATGCTTTCCCATCACAGTCAGATTTGCCCGCTCTTTTTCCGCTACTTTCCGCAAAATAAGGCTCTTTCCCGTATCGTCTAAAACCGGCGTCTCCTCCCGCCCCACTTCTTCCAATATTCTGTGCGTCAATCTGCCAAAACTGAGAACGTCAATATTCATAATGCCCCTGTTGGGATGTTCCAGCACCAAATCCATCTGTGTCTGCATCGTAAACTGGTCCGGCACAATCAACAGGAAATTACGCTCCGGCTCCCGCATAGCCTGTGCGATGATGTCCTCATGAAGCTGTCTGCTCTTTCCGGCGCCTGAACCGCCAAAATAAAATTGAAGCGCCATTTATTTTCCTCCAAATGGTTACTGTAATAAACTGAGTACCATATCATGCTGCGAGTTGGCCTGCGCCAGCATGGAATGCGCCACCTGCTCCAATATCCGATTGACAGACTCTTCCAAAACTTCCTTGGAAATATCCGCGTCACGAATCAGCGACTCCGCCGCCTGCGTGTTTTCGGCCGCATTATCGTTGCTGCTTACCTTATGTTCCAGGCGGTTCTGCATCGTACCAAACATCATCCTGATGCTCGATACCTCTACTGTTGCCGATTTTAAGCGGGAAAGCGCTTTTTCGCCATACTTGGTCTTGGAAATCGTAATGGAATTAATCCCTAACGATACCGTATTCACAACCGGCCTTTCTATCGTAATGCCGTCGCCGTCCACGCCGCTTAGGCGAATCCAGATATCCCTATCAGCATCCTTTTCCCCGTTTTCCTCAAAGAAAAGATAGCGTCTGGCATCACCCTTTACATTCGTAATCTGGTGCTTGCCATACTTCGTATGCATTAGCTGTAAATTACCCTTTTCGATATGCGCCGTTACAGGAACATTCTTATCTTTAAACGTATCGTTTAACATCTGTAAAATCTCATCCGATGAATATTCTCCCTGCGCGACCTCTACCTCATAGTTTACACCATCCACATCAAATGAAAGTGTACTGTCCTCAGGTATGGTAACGCCGCCCGTAATATTTTTCGTTCCCCGCGAATAAGCAATCCGCATATCGCCGTCCGTCTGATAGAAGATACTGAACGCCGCGTTTCCGCCGACGCCGTCTATCTTGTATTCCACATTCTCCTGCGGCAGCTTTATCGTCTTTGACAGCCTGAACAACAAAGAGTCATTATTATAACCGACCAAATCTTTTGGCAGCGTAATGCCTTCCGCACCAAGTCCTACCTCAATCAGGTTCTTCGGCAGATTATTCGCGACAAGCTGCTCGTTCAATTTATCCTGTAATTCTTTTACCAACCCGCCGCCGCTGTATGTTCCCGGCGTAATTTTGAGCGTAATCGGCACTACCGTGTTTCCGTATGTAAAATCCATCGTCAGCGTATCATTGATACCCTGCGTAATCTCCGCCCCGTTATTGCGGACGTCCTGTCTTCCCATCGAATAAACCGTTGCGTCATAATAACCGTTCTGTACTTCCGGTTTCGTCTCCACTTTCTTCTCGGGCGAGCGGCGCAGTACGTTATAGTAAAAGCCGCCGGATGGATAAGTCTTGCCTCCCGAAGAATAAGACCCGCTTGAAAAGAAGTATTTGTTCCCCGGAGTTCCCATCATAATCTTTACCCCATTGGAATCGACTTGCACATTCATCACTCCCTGGCCTGCCGCATCATCCAATTTCTGCTGCAATGCCGTTTGCAGTTCCGAAAAACTATAAATCTTTTCTTCCAATGACACAGACAGAAATGTCCGCTGGGTATAATAGGAAGAAGAATACATGCCATATGGATTATAACAGTAATAAAAATTCAAATCCTTATTCCACTTATCAATCGTAACGCTGTTTCCCTGTAACGGCGCGCCGTTAATGGAAGAATAAATTTTGGAATGATATCCCGTAGGGGAAGTAGCTGCATTTACCTTTTTCTCCGGAATTTTGCCGGTTTGGAAAATACTGCCGGTTTTGGAAGAGACAGTTACCGTGTTATTTGTCACCGTTTTACCGTCTTTATTAATAACCGTCAGCTTTAATTTACCATCATTTGTAAAATCAGCTTTCACCCCATTATGATCAACAGGCGTTTTCCCAAATATCGCAGGCATGGCGCTTGTCGAACTGCTATCATATGACACACGGATAGTCGTACTTGTACCCGTCGCCTTTGTGGTTAGCACTAACTGATTGGAAGAATTTAAAGTAGCCGTAACCTCGCTGCCAAACTGATCATTTATCGCTTTCAAAAATTTCTCACGGGTATATTCCTGATTCGGCGTCAATTTTACCGTTTTCGGCTGGTTATTAATATAAAACGTAAAATTCTCTTTCCCCGTCTCCGGCGTAAACTTCTCCGGTATCGCCCTATCCAACGTTGTTGATGCAGGTTTCGGTGATGCGTTTACGTTATTAAATACCTTTTCTGCACAAGTTCCAATGTTGGTCAAGTCATAACTAATTTCATATCCTTCTCCCGGCGTTGTCGCAGTTAATACCAGATATTGACTAGAATAACTTCCAGCAACCGTAGCCTTAACGCCCTTTGACTCCAACTGCTTGTTTAATTCATTACAAAATTGCTGCGCACTATATGTTCCGGTCAGATTCGTCGCCGTAATCGTCTGCGCTGTACTGTCTCCCGGTTTTTTGAATGAAAAACTAAACGTATCATTATTCAGCGTAATAGAATTTTTCAACGTCTTATTCAGCTGTACCGACGCCGGAGTCCTGGTCGTATTTAACCCATAAAGGAATGAGGAATCCGCCGTACTGCACTCGATTCTCGTCTTTTTTCCATCCTGCAAAACGCCGTTGGCATTTTTGATATTCGCAGTCAGCGTAAGGGTACTGCTGGTACTGTTAGAAGAACTAGTTACCGTAATGCCGCCAAAACTTTTTCCATATTCCGCATCCAGCTTTTTCTGGAGATTTTCAGCCAGTTTGCTTATCGATGCATACTCTCCCTTATCAATCGTAATGGTTTTCTCTTCGCCGTTATTGACCTTTATCTTTAATACATTATTACTATCCGTAATTGTCAAAGGAAATTGATTATTCTGCGTCGTAATGTTTACTACCGCCGGCGTACTCTTGGTTGGCGGTTTCGTATCGCCCTGTCCCGCGTTACTATCGCCCACCTTGTCATATTTTATCGGATTACTTGCAGACGGAGGCGTGGTCGTTCCTTTTCCTCCGCCTGTTCCCGTTGTCTTATCAGCTCCCGTTCCGGGAGTCGCGTTAAAAGTATTATTGACATAAGTTGTTCCCGCCGTGGGAAGCGCATCGTTTATCGCCTGTAACAGCGCATCCTTATCGGCATAAGTACCTGTTGCAATCGTTATCGGCTTATTGCTTCCATTAAGCGTGATAGTCATATTCTGATTCGCTGTGGTAATTTCCACCGGATAGTTTGTTATCGGCGTATTCAACTCTGATACACCGCCTGCGCATGATGACGTTATATATTTATAGCTTGTATAGGTTGTAAAAAGGTCTTCATACCCTGTATTATTTGCAACGGCAGAAGCGTCCAGCTTATTTATTTCCTTACTGTCCGTTGTCAAATACAGCCTGTTACTATTATCATTTACCTTTATGCTCTGTAACGCTGTCTTCTCTTTTCCGTCCGGTAACGCATCCGCTGCTTTTTGAATCGCATCCGAAACCGCACTGACAATATCGGCAAAAGTATCGTATTTCCCCGCATCCAAGGTGATTTCATACTCTTTGTAGTCCGTGACAGACGTCGTACCGGTTCCGGTTTCCAAACCGACCTTTAACTTGAACTTATCGTTCGTTCCTGCCTCAATCGTTAAGGGAAGCGCTTCTATTGTATCTGATGATACAAATGATTTACCACCCAATAAATAAGGGGCTACATCATTATTTTTGTCATTGTTATAAGTTTCCCTTATTTCTTCCTGATTATAGGCACGCGTTACAAACAGCGTTTTATACGCACTGCTGGTCGCATCGATGCCGACTTTACTGTCCGGTCCTTTTTCGCCGGATGTAATCTTAAGCCCCCTATAGTAAATGCCGGAGCCTGCCGAAACTGAATAAACCTCCGTTTTCAGATTCATATTTTTGGATGTAAAAAAGGTATTTAACTCATCACGCATCTGCTCCACAGTATAATCGCCATGCGTAAGCGTAAGTGTTTCTGCGGTTGCGCTTCCGTTTGGCTGTATCCGCAGCGTATCGTTAGACGCATCAATATGAAAATACATATGCTCGGCGTCTATGGAATTGGTCGTCAAAACGGCGCCACCCGTGAAACTTCCCGCATAAGGCACAACCGTTCCATATCCGACATTATCATAAAAGACAGATGTTGCAACCGTATCGCCCTTATCCGCATAATCGACCTTAAACATATTACCTTTTAAGTTCGTAATAATGCTGTCGTCACTTTCTAACTTGATGCTCATGCCATCTTTTGTTGTCGTCGCATGAACCGTTGTGCCGCTTAAGGCATTATTTAACTCTTTAATCAAATCCTCCTGGGAATACCCGTTCCCATTCGACGAAAGCGTAATATCTTTATGCGTCGTCGTGCCGTCCAGGCTGACGATATCGAAGGACAAAAAATCGTTTACTCCTTTATAAATAGGCAATGTCGAGTCCGTATAAAAAACGGTCGTTCCAATGAGCGCACCCGTACTGCCGCCCTCGTACATATCATGTATCAGATATTCCAGTCCGCCGGTAACGTTTTCCAGACTGATTCCGCCCTCCAGATTCAGGTTGCAGAATCCGTCTTTTGTATATTCAAGGACTATCCCTGTGTCTTTTAGTCCGCTCTGTTCTATCGCCGTATCAATCTCATCAATGAGTTCCTGTGTCGTATATTCTCCCGGCGGCACCGTAATCGTTGCCTCCTCCACGGGCGAATCTTCATCTATCTGGTAAGTAACAATCAAATCATTGGCGCCGGCCTCAACGTCATGTTTTTCGTCCTGCAGCCACTTCTTATTCCCCTCGAACTGGTAATAGGTAGGCTCATGTTCCGCAAAAATATGTTTCTCATTATAGATTGTGGTATCCGTCAACCTGTCGATTTCCGACTGCAGCTGCTCAAACTCCACCTGCATCAACGCCCTGTCGTCGTCGCTGTATGTCTCGTTTAACGATTTCACGGTCAACTCCGTCATCCTGTGCAGAATGTCATGCGCCTCGTTTAACGAACCGTCGCCTATTTTCACCCAGGAAATACCGGCTTTCGCATTCTCCGTTCCCTGATTTAAACCTCTTATCATCCTGCGCATTCCCTCGGAAATGGCAAGCCCTGCCGCATCATCCGCAGCACGGTTAATACGATACCCCGAAGAAAGTTTCTCCGAAGCTTTCGCTTTTCTCCCTGTATTAATGCCAGTCATGCGCTGGGCGTTCATCGCCATCAGATTATGCGCCACAATATTGATACTCACGCTCTACCCCCCCCCGTATCATTTCTCATATTTTATGACTGATTTAATAAAATAGCTGCTTTTCTCACAAATACATTATAATACCAATCCCCGGAGCCGTCCAGTTCCACTTTTGACCCTAAAAGCATCAAAATCAACTATACATCCTCGCCAAAAAGCGGTGTGGACAGATACCTGTCACCCGAATCCGGCAATAACGCTACGATAACTTTCCCTTTATTCTCCGGACGTCTGGCAAGCTGCAGCGCCGCATAAAGCGCCGCGCCGGAAGATATTCCTACCAGCACGCCCTCTCTTACGGCGATTTCCCTGCCCGCCGCAAAGGCGTCCTCATTCGATACCTGAATAATCTCGTCATAAATACCCGTATCCAACGCCTTTGGCACAAAACCCGCGCCGATACCCTGTATTTTATGCGCCCCCGGCGCGCCGCCCGATAAGACCGGGCTGTCCGCAGGCTCTACCGCGACCACTTTCACATTCGGATTCTTTTCTTTCAAATACGCGCCTACGCCGCTAATCGTACCGCCCGTACCGA
This sequence comes from Bacillus sp. (in: firmicutes), assembly GCA_023666125.1. Classification (GTDB taxonomy): domain Bacteria; phylum Bacillota; class Clostridia; order Lachnospirales; family Lachnospiraceae; genus UBA3282. The sequence continues at coordinate 29,878 of JAMPCN010000015.1, forward strand.
CCCCGGCCACAAAGATATCCACTTTTCCGTCCGTATCGTTCCAGATTTCAGGCCCCGTCGTCGCCTTATGCGCCGCGGGATTGGCGGGATTCTCAAACTGTCCTAAAATCACGGAACCCGGCGTGGCATCCCGTAACTGCTCCGCCTTTTCAATCGCGCCTTTCATGCCTTTTTTGCCGTCTGTCAGTACAAGCTTTGCGCCGTATGCCTGTAATAATTTTCTTCTTTCTATGCTCATCGTCTCCGGCAGCGTCAAAACGGCCTGATATCCTTTCGCCGCCGCCACCGCCGCCAGACCGATGCCGGTATTGCCGGACGTCGGCTCGATAATGGTCGCGCCCGGTTTTAGAATGCCCTTTTTTTCCGCGTCCTCAATCATATTTAAGGCAACTCTATCCTTTACGGAACCCGCCGGATTCAAATATTCCAGCTTTACCAGAATAGTCGCCTCAACCTGATTGGCTTTCTCAAAATTGACTGCCTCCATAAGCGGCGTATGTCCGATTAACTCCGCCGCGCTTTTTTTTATATTGGACATAACAATATCCCCCTGTTTTTCGGTTTCCTTACAAATTTGCCTTGATTTTGGCAATCATTTCTTCATACTGGGCATCGTCCAGATATTTCTTATCGGGGTTCATCTGGAACGTGCCGCCCCACTCATCCCCGTCCTTATATTTCGGCACTAAATGGATATGCAGATGGCAGCCCGTATCGCCGTATGCGCCGTAATTTAACTTATCCGGCGCAAATGCCGCGTGAATCGCCTTGGCCGCTTTCGTCACATCCGCAAAAAAGCGGTTTCTTTCCTCTTCACTGATATCCACAATTTCGCTGACATGGTCCTTATATGCCACGATACATCTTCCCGGTTTGCTCTGTTCCTTAAATAAAATCAACTGGCTGACGTCCAAATCGCAGATTTTGATGCCGAATTTTGCCAGCAGTTCCCCGCCCTGGCAGTAGCCGCAGTTATTGTCTTTCATGTTGTTTCCTCCTTCATTTATGATATCTTATCCGTTTCTTTTATTTGACAAGTATCTTAGTAATCTGATAGCTTCTTGTAAATACTTCTCCGCATCCTCTCCGAACAGTTCCTCTGCCCAGATAGTATCAATATCGCGGGCAACCGGCGCATTGAGCTGTAGAAACGTAACGTTATCTTTTGCCGCCTCCAGCCTGCGTATGGTTTCCGCCGATATCTGCTCAAAATCGGGAACCCAGGTACGCTTGATATCCGTAACTTCCATTTTCCGCATCCCCTCCCTGTCCGAGGAGGAAACCTCGCAGATAAGCTGATAGAATACGGTCGTCATCCATGTTGCCGCCAGTAACGCCTTAGTCTCATCCGGCAGCGTCCAGACCACGAAGTTAGTCGAAACAAACACCCGGTGCGAAGCGAAAAACGCCCTTCCGTCCGTTCTTATCGCTCTTGGAATCAACACAGAACCCGGCGCAAATCCGTGTCTGCTCTCATATTCCAAAACAGCCTTCCATTCGTCGTGCGTCTTTTCCTGTTTCTCCTGTTTTTCCGCCGCGGCCTCTCCCATGGCCGTCTTTCGTAAGAGCATATACTTATTAATAATATCGTCAATTATGCTGTTATCATTTAGGGATATATCCAAGAATTTACTGTCGCCTTCTCCGATATCCATGGTATTGATTGTTTTGGCGTTTCTCATTCCCGCGCATACTCTGACCCGTCTTTCAAACTCGTGGTATAATTCTTCTTTGGAATCCAAAAATACCAAATCGCTGCCGCCCTTATTGGCCGCCGTTCCTCTTTTTATCGGATAGTTATGATTTTTTAACTGCGTCAGTTTGTTGGATGCTGCCAAATAATTGTTGACATAGTCCAATGCGTCAATCATCATCGCGTCCAGTTTTCGCCATCCGTCCTCGATACTGAGCCACAGATTCTCATATTCTATCACTCTGCCCTTAATCCCCGGTATGATCTCCGAAAACGTCTGTGTCATTGCGCTTTTATCGGCCTTTTCAAAACGTGCGAAGTCAATATCCTTTATCTCTTCATAACTTGCAATAACGTTAATCGTCTCGTTTGTCTGCTTTACCGTTCCTACAATGACGCACGTATCTTTGGTAACCCTTTCAAAAATACCGTTCCCGGGATAGGTAAATATCGTCTTTAACCCGAATTTTCCTAACAGAAGCTGCCTGATTAACTGAGCTTCCTCTCCCCTTGCCGTTAAATGTGCTTTCGGGAAAATGCACGCAATCACGCATCCTTCCGGCGCCAGTTCGCATACCAGTTCCAAAAATGCCGCCTCTAACGGCATCTGCCCCATCTGCGTCAACGGCTCTGCTCCTGTCAGTTCCCTGATACGCCTGAAAAACGGAAGCTTCCTTTCCACACAATAAATCCCTGCCACAAACGGCGGATTCATCACAATCACTTTGACGTCGTCCAAATCATCCGCCGTCATGTGCGTAATATCCTCACAGGTAATCTGCGGCGCATTGTCCGGGCGTATTCGGTTTACATAACACATCCCCAAGCGCAGTGATAATAATTCCAACAGATTTTCATTCCAATCATTGGCCTTAATCTGCCCGGGCTGTAAATGGTATATGTCAACCGCCGAGCTTATCAGATTGCCGCTGCCCGCAGCGGGGTCACAGATATACTCCCCATCCTCCAAATCTCCGCTGGCCTCATGCGCTAATACTGCTGCCAGACGGGCAAGTTCCAAATCCGTTGCAACCTCTCCGTCGTGTTCTCTGCCATTCGATACAATCTGATGCAGGATATCCGCTATGGCATCCCCTGTGACATTGCTGCGCCCATAGTCAAATAAATCGGCTAAAAGCTGCGCCGGAACATCCGCTGCAGGCTCGTACGCATCCTCGTTATAGGCAAAAATCCCCTGAAAATCTATTCTTGACGCTTCCTCGCAAATCTGCTGCACATTATGATGAAAAATACGGACATCCTGTAAGTCGTTTCCTCTGCTGACCTGTTGAAACGCGCCTCTGATATATTCATACAGCATAACCGCCAGCGAACTCTTCCACCGCCGCCGGTTCCCTAATATCCTTTCCATCGTCCGCGCAAAATCATCCAAGGTCAAAAAGTATGCATAATCATTCCGTAAAAATGTACCAATGATGCTTACAAAATACTTTGTCAATTCGTTTATTAAGTCATCCTCTGTTCCAAAAGACGAAAAATCGCCGATGCTTACTAAGCCCGGCGTCAGCATCTGCTGAAAGGGTTTTGGCCTTGCCGTATCGTATCGAAACGCTATCGCCCTTTCCAGATTGGTTATGATATAAAAAGGTCTTTCTATTTCGGCCGCACTCATATGCTGTACGTAGGACATTGCCTGATACTGATAACGGATGCTATTTACGTCCGCAGGCGTTCTTTTTACCTCAACCACGCACAGGCACTTGCCTGTCACCCTATTTTTTATCACAAAATCCATTTCCAGCGTGCCGATATGTTCATGGTGTTTTACCTCATACTGCGTATTGTTTCCGGTCGCCGTAAGCGCGCCGTTTAACGCCCTTTCACACGCCGGATGGAATACCTGCACTTCTGCGTCACTATAAGAAATCATAAATTATCCTCTATCATATATATTTTCTCAATTCCCTCGCCAGCGTCTCAGCCAACAGCGGAGGAACCGCGTTTCCCACAATCAGGTTTCTTCCCTTTTTACTGGAAGAAACAATGACATAGTCATCCGGAAACGACTGCAGCCGCAACGCTTCCCGCACCGTTATCAGCCTGTCTTCCCGGTAATGGATATTACACCCCACATTGGGCCTGTTAAAATAGGTATTGACCGTGTAGGCGGGCTTATCCGGCGCCATCCTGCCATAACAGGTGGTATGTCCGCCCTCCCTCTGCAGGCGCTGTATTCTTGCGGACTTCACATCCGCAGGGATATCCATGTAATTTCCGCCCGGTTTTACATGGGAACATATATATTTATCCAGTTCGCTCATCTGTGGAATGAAATGTTCCGTCACCATGCCGGCGCGTTCCATTTTCTTCTGATACTCGTTTTGCGGAGGCGACGCATATTCCACTTTCCCGTTTTCGTCGTCGATTGCCGCCGGTAAATCTCCCAAAGCCTCTGTTACGCTGACATATTTTTTCAGTCCGTTTCCCTCTTCGTTATGCGTTGCTTCAGGAAATGTAAATTCTTTGCCGTTTTTTAATCCGACGATAAATACCCGCTTTCTTCGCTGCGGCACACCGTAATCCGCCGCATTGAGAACCTGCATCGAAGCATGATAGCCAATCTCTTCAAACGCTTTTTTTAAAAGCGTGATGATTTTTTCCCCATCCGCGTTTCTGGCGGACAATAGGCCGGTCACGTTTTCAAATACAAAGGCCTTTGGTTTGACCTTTTCGATAATATGGATATATTTCCATACCAGTTGTCCTCTTGCATCTTCCACATGCCTGTTTCCCGCCAGCGAAAAAGACTGGCACGGCGGCCCGCCTATGACAACATCCGCATGGGGAATAACGTTTTCGTCTATTGTATTGATATCGGCGCATATAATATGAGCGCCTATATTTTCCCTGTATGTTGTGACGGCATTGGCGTCATTATCTATCGCCCATAAAATATGATACCCCGCGTTTATAAAACCGAGGTCTAAACCGCCGCCGCCCGAAAACAGGCTAATCACACTTTTTCCCATGTTTTTCTCCTAATCGAGCCGTCTTTATCGTATCATATTCTCTCATAATATCCTCCGCCTTTACGGCGGCATATTTTTCCAATACTTTCGTTATATCCGCAATGCAGCGTCTGTCGCCGCTTTCCATTAACTTTTCGGCAAGGTCTGCCAGTTTCTTTTTATCGGCGTCAGCAATCGCCGTCAGCGTGGGAAACATGATATTTTCCATATCATAACGCTGCAGTTTTAATAAGCCCGCGCCGTATTTTTTTCCTATCAGCTCCAACTGGATATAAGTATATATATTATTTAACAGTGCAAAAAGCAGCATAATATCGTTTTCTCTTTTGGGCTGGATGATATAAAAATTATCCCGCGCCGGACACTGCGTATCGTTCATAATAAATTTCATGTCATTTCGCACAAAATAACTGAACAAAATCCCCCTGCTGTCAACCGTACGCAGTTTATACCACGTTTCCCCGTTACTGTATTTTTCATACAGGGTCTTGGGCGATTTTTTTTCGGCCATCTCTTTCTGCGCCGCCTCTATATATGTCAGCCAGCCGTCCGAAAGCGTCTTCTCTTTATCCACCACAAAGAGCGTATCATATGCAGCGTCCTTCGTCCGATAGCCGGGTACTGCTTTAGGCGTGGATAAAATAGGCTTTTTATGCGCATTATCTTCCACGTCCGGATTGATAAAAAAGCCGTTCCATCCCGTGGAAAGCCCCCTATGTACCCTTGCCACTTCCCGAAAAGGAGTCCGAAACCCTAATTCTATGGAATCCATCCCCTGCAACGGCGTTTCCTGTAAAGACACTTCCTGCAATCCGTTCTCACCGGCGGTCAGTTTCTTCACGGTTTTAGTTGTTTTCCGCCTGTTTTTTTGCAATTTTAAGATAAGAACCTCCACCAGCGCTTTTTCTTCAAAAACATTTCCCGACACATATATTTCTTCCTGTATTCGGCACTGTTTTTGCAGTTCGCTTTTGAATTTCTCTCCGCTTCTTGCTTTCAGCCAGCTTTCCGGAAAAATAACAATCAGCTCGCCGTTATCGGCAAGCAGTTTAATTGTTTTCATAATAAAATACATATACAGGTTGGCCGTTGACGGAAGCCCCTGAAAAAGAGTGTTTTTTCTAAGCTTCTGTTTCGTTATGCCGTATATTCCCAAATCATCAATTTTCTCCTGCCGCACATACGGCGGGTTCATGATGATGCCGTCATATTTTACGCTCTCATCCGCTCTCAAAAAATCCGCCCTATATAAGCAATAATCCGGAAAATGCGGTTTTGTCATGGAAAACAAGGTCTCGTCTATCTCATAGCCCGTTACATTCCGATATTCCCTTTTTTTCAGCGATGCTAAAAAAACACCGCCGCCAAAACAAGGGTCTAATATCCTTGCTTCTTTTCCAACCGTAAATAAAGAGGCCATATAGTCCGCAATATTATTTTTCGTAAAGACCTGCCCCAAATCCATGCCGCATCCTCCGGACCATTATACTGCTAAAAGTCTTATTTCAATTTCCAGATATCCCTGTTATACTCCGCAATCGTTCTGTCGGATGAGAAAAATCCTGCCTTTGCAATATTGACAAGCATCATCTTCCTCCACTTGTTCTGGTCTTCATAATCCGCCATCATCTTATCTTTTGTCTTGATATAATCCTCCAAGTCAAGAAGCGTCATGAACCAGTCTTTATTTAGCAGCTCCTTATGCAGTCTTTCCAGATTCTTTTTATGTCCGACTTTTAACGCTTCCTTGCTGACAATGAAGTCCACCGCCTCTTTGATGACCGGACTCTTTTTATAATAATCTTTGGAAACGTAATCCGCGTTTTCATAATGCTCGATAACCTGCTCGGATTTTTCCCCGAAAATATAGATATTATCGTCGCCGACCAGTTCATGTATTTCCACATTCGCCCCGTCGGAAGTGCCAAGCGTGACCGCGCCGTTTAACATAAACTTCATGTTGCCCGTTCCGGACGCCTCCTTGGAAGCCAGGGAAATCTGCTCGGAAATATCGCAGGCAGGAATCATCTTCTCCGCGTAGGATACGTTGTAGTTTTCCACCATAAGCACCGTCATGTAAGGGCTTACGTCCGGGTCGTTATTGACAATTTCCTGCAATACCAGCAAAAGATGAATGATATCCTGTGCAATGACATACGCCGGAGCCGCTTTCGCCCCGAAGATAAAGGTCATCGGTCTTGCCGGTTTCTTACCCGCTTTGATTTCCAGATATTTATGGATAATGTAGAGCGCGTTCATCTGCTGACGCTTATATTCATGCAGTCTCTTGGACTGGATATCGAAAATGGAATCGGGATTTAGCGTTACGCCCTCGACCTCTTTTACATAAGCGGCGAGGTCTTTTTTACGGTTCATCTTAATTTCCGCAATCCGCTCCAACACCTTATCGCTATTCTTAAATTCCAGTAATTTCTCCAGTTTATCCGCATCTTTCTTATAACCGTCGCCAATGGTCTCTGACAGGAAAGATGCCAGCTCACGGTTACAGGACAACAGCCATCTTCTAAAGGTAATGCCGTTTGTCTTGTTATTGAACTTCTCAGGATAGAGCTGATAGAACGCGTTCAACTCCGTATTTTTCAAAATCTCCGTATGGATAGCGGCAACGCCGTTTACGGAAAATCCATAATGGATATCAATATGCGCCATATGCACTCTCTTATCCTTATCGATAATCTGTACTTCAGGGTCTTTATACTTCGCCGCCACTCTCTTATCCAGTTCCTTGATAATCGGCACTAACTGCGGCACTACTTTCTCCAGATATTTTAACGGCCATTTTTCCAACGCTTCCGCCAGAATCGTATGGTTTGTATAAGCGCAGGTTTTGCTGACTACCTCAATCGCCTCATCCATCGTAAACGCTTTTTCGTCTACAAGGATTCTGATTAATTCCGGAATTACCATGGTCGGATGCGTGTCATTAATCTGGATGACCGCATGGTCGTACATCTGGCGCAGGTCATAATTTTTCTCTTTCATCTCTCTTAAAATAAGCTGCGCCGCGTTGCTTACCATAAAATACTGCTGATAAATACGGAGCAGATTACCCGCCTCGTCGGAATCATCCGGGTATAAGAACAATGTCAGGTTCTTTTCAATGTCCTCTTTATCAAAGTCAATGCCTTTCTTCACAAGGCTTTCATCCACCGTCTCAATATCGAACAGATGCAGCTTGTTGACACCGCTGTCATATCCAATGACATCAATGTCATATAGTCTGGAAGTCACTTTTTTCTTGCCAAAATGAACGTCGAATGTCACATCCGTTTTCGTCAGCCATGACTTATCTTCAATCCAGTCATTTTTCTCCGCATGCTGCAGCTTATCTTTAAATACCTGTTTAAACAAGCCGAAATGGTAGTTTAAGCCGATGCCGTCGCCGGGCAAATCCAATGTAGCGATAGAATCCAAAAAACATGCCGCCAGACGGCCAAGTCCGCCGTTACCCAAAGACGGTTCCGGCTCCACTTCCTCAATCTCGCTCATTTTTTTCCCGTTTTTGCTTAAAATGTCATCTAACTTATCATAAATGCCAAGATTTATCAGGTTATTCGACAGTAGTTTACCGATGAGAAATTCCGCGGAAATATAATAAATTTTCTTTTCCCCTTCAATCGGCTCGGAAACTTTCATCAGTTTCTTGGATAACAAAAGCAGACTGTAGTACAGTTCCTCATTGCTGCACTGCGCAACGCTCTTGCCATAAGTTGAGGATGTTTGCTCTTCCAGTTCTTTTTCCAGATTCATCACCAACACGTCTCTTTTCAGGTTACTTGCCTGTGCCATAAAAATACCTCCTGCATTTTGCTTTTCTTTGTTTTTAGTATTTACTGCAAAAGCGCCTTTCATGCGAAACGCCTCTGCTATTACAACGCTTGGTATAAGCGTTAGATTTTCATTATCATCTTCTGCTGCGGACGTTTCTAGCAGATAATATCCAGATACTGCATCCGCACCAGTTCATATCCCAGAACAATCTCTTCTCCCTCTTTGCCGTCCAAAAGCCTCTTTAACTCCATAACCGCCTCAGCCGCAATGCCGGAAAAGTTCTGGCGCACCGTATTCATCTGCTTGCCGGCGTACCCCATCAGCGTAATACCGTCAAAACCGCAGACCGGTCTGAAAATATCCATTTCTATCAACGCTTTCATCGCGCCGATTGCCATTAAATCGGAAGCGCATATTATCGCATCCTTGTTTTTCGCATATTTGAAAGTCAGTTTTCTCGCTTCCAGTTCGGAAAACCCGCCGTTTCGTATCAGGAGGGGAAGATTCATCTCCTGCGCCAGTTTCTGAACGCCCGTTAAGCGTTCCTTGGTCACATAGCCGTTCTTTTTCCCCGACAGATACAGAATACTCTTACTGTTATTGTCCGTCACTGTTTTTTTCGCTACTTCGTACTGCGCCTTCGCCTGGTCTATCCAGACGCAGGATGTCGCTTCATTGACCAGCGGCGCATCCACAGTAACGATTTTAAATATCTCCGACGCAATCAGGGCATGCAGCGTCTTATCATCCTTAGACATCCCGAAAATAATGAGTCCGGTAATGCTTTGCGACTGCAAATAACGGATAATCTCCTCCACCGTCATCTTTCTGATCATGGAGTAAAAAAGCGTAATCACATCCAGATTGAGTTCCACCGCCTGATGAATGGCCCCGGTCAGATACTGCATATTAATTTCATCGACGGCCTGTGAAACATTATCAAGGTCTAACAAAATTGCTACCCTCCCGGACTGCTTGGAGGAAAGCGCCGCCGCTACGGAATTTGGCACGAAACCAAGTTCCGCTACCGCTTCATTTACTTTTTTCTTTGTCTTCTCGCTGACATTCGGATAGTTATTCAATACTTTTGACACCGTAGAAATCGCTACCCCTGCCCGTTTCGCCACGTCTTTTATCGATATCATTGTCTTTCCTTCTGACCGCTGCGGTTACAACATTTTCCCATACGCTGAAAATATTTTGGAAAAGGTTTTCCGGAAATCGTTTTCCATTACCATAATATAACAAAAGAGTGGTTTTGTAAACCACTCTTTTAAAAAACGGTTTTCTCATCTGCCTAACACTCTACCATACTGCCGTTCTTCTTTGCGTTCTGGTATTCTTCTATTGTGATGCCAATAATTTCGCACGCTCTGGTAAGTTCGACTTGCAAATTTTTCATAACCGATTCGATACTTTTGACGATTCTCGCGGCGTCTCCCTCCAAACGCCCCTCTGTTTTACCTTCTATACGCCCTTCCGTCATTCCCTCTGCTCTTCCATCCGCTATTAACTCCTCTATCGCCCTGCACATATCCGCTCTTCCTCCTTCTTCTGCCGATGCTTTGTCCT
>JAMPCN010000016.1 GCA_023666125.1 Bacillus sp. (in: firmicutes)
GACAGTGCATTGCGAGAGGAGACGGAACGGATTATGAAAAATATGCCCTAAATCCCGTTATAGATGAAAAAAGTCTGCCGGAAAACGGCAGCAAGTATGATTTCCGCGATCCTAAAATCTGGCGCAAAGCGGACGGCTCTTATCGGTGCGTCGCGGGAAACCGCACAAAAGACGGGGATGGACAGATATTGCTTTACACTTCGCCGGACGGACGGGAGTGGAAATATGAAAAAGTCCTTGCCGCCAATAAAATGCGCTTCGGTAATATGTGGGAATGCCCGGATTTCTTTACGCTGGATGGCATGGGAGTTTTATTGACAAGCCCGCAGGATATGCTGCCGCAGGGATTTGAATATCATAACGGGAATGGAACGCTCTGCCTGATTGGCGCCTATGATGATGATACCGACACTTTTTCGGAACAGCATAATCAGGCGATTGACTACGGCATTGACTTTTATGCGCCGCAGACGGTTTGCGCGCCGGACGGGCGGCGGATTATGATTGGCTGGATGCAGAACTGGGATACCTGTACCATGCATACGCCGGAACAGCCGTGGTTTGGACAGATGAGCCTGCCGAGAGAGCTTTTTATCAAAGACGGACGGCTGTATCAGCAGCCGGTGCGGGAACTGGAGAGCCTGCGCGGCAAAGAAATAAAATATGAAAATCTTACTTTTACGGACGTCATCAGACTGGATGGCATAAAGGGCAGAAAAGTCGATATGGAACTTTCCATCCGTCCGAAAGATGCGGAGAAGATTTACCGCAAATTCGCGCTGCGTTTCGCGCAGGATGATACATATCAGACCTCCGTCAGCTTCCGTCCGTATGAATCTATATTAAAGGTGGACAGGAAATTTTCCGGTTCCAGAAGGGCGATTATCCATCAGCGGCGCGCCAAAGTGAGAAATCATGACGGACAGATAAAGTTAAGGGTTATTTTGGATAATTTTAGTGTGGAAGTATTTGTCAATGATGGGGAATATGTAATGTCCGCGACCATGTATACGGACTTATCGGCGGATGGCATTTCCTTTTTTGCAGACGGCTTTGTAACAATGGATGTTGTAAAATATGAACTGATTTAGTGCAGTAAAGTTTGGACTGCGTGCGGCAGCTTGGAGCTTATCAGAAAGAGAGGATGCAGACGGATGGGAACGGATAAATTTGATGTAACCGCATTAGGGGAACTGCTGATTGATTTTACGGAAAACGGCGTGAGCGGACAGGGAAATCCAATATTTGAGGCAAATCCCGGCGGCGCGCCCTGTAACGTTTTGGCGATGCTTACCAAGTTAGGGCATAAGACGGCGTTTATCGGGAAAGTGGGAAAGGATTTTTTCGGCGCGCAGTTAAAGGAAGCGCTGGAAGAAGTCGGTATCTGTTCGGATTATCTGCGTATGGATGATGAAATACATACGACGCTTGCGCTGGTGCATACGCTGCCTGGAGGCGACAGAGACTTTTCGTTTTACCGCAATCCGGGCGCAGACATGATGCTGACGGTAAAAGAAGTGCCGGAAGAGGTAATCCGTGGTTCGCGTATTTTCCATTTCGGAACGCTCTCCATGACGCATGAGGGTGTGCGTGAAGCGACCAAAAAAGCGGTTGACATTGCGAAAGAGGCAGGATGCCTGATATCCTTTGACCCGAATCTGCGTTTTCCTCTCTGGAGGAGCGAAGAAGCGGCAAGGGAGCAGGTTTTGTATGGCTTACAATACTGTGACGTTTTGAAAATATCTGATAATGAGATACAATGGCTAACCGGTAAGACGGATTATGCAGAGGGGGTAAAGTGGATTCGGGACAGATATCCTGTTACCCTGATTCTGGTTTCTATGGGAAAAGAGGGGAGCCGTGCCTATTACCGTGATGGTATGGTAGAAGCTGCGCCTTTTTTAAGAAAAGATACGGTTGAAACGACAGGAGCCGGTGATACGTTCTGCGGCTGTGTGCTGCATTATCTGTTAGAGCATGATATTAATAAACTGACAGAAAAGGATTTGCGGGAAATGCTGTTATTTGCAAATTGCGCGGCGTCTTTAGTCACGACAAGAAAAGGCGCGCTGCGGGTGATGCCGGATAAGGAGGAAATATTGTCATCCATCCGCCGCTCTTGATATTTATATTGTTTTGTGCTATAATCCTCTTGTTGGCGCGGAGGGTAGAACATTCGTTAGAAATGTTATGCCGGATAAGGCTGCAGGTTGAAATATCTGCTATCTTATCCGGCATTTTTGATATAAGTAGGAAATTTCTCCAAGAAGCCAGATAAGTCGCGGAGCGATTTTCTTGTATACAAATAAATTGAGGGAGAGGAAAAATGGAAAAAACAAGGAATTTTACGGAGGGTGGCGTTTTAAAATCGCTTATCCGGTTTGCCGTACCGGTATTAGCCGCATTATTTTTACAATCTCTATATGGCGGCGTGGATTTGCTGATTGTAGGGCAGTTTGCTGAAACGGCGGATGTTTCCGGCGTTGCGACGGGGAGTCTTTTGATGCAGACGGTTACAATGGTTATTACGGGACTAGCGATGGGCGTTACGGTATATGTGGGGCAAAAGATTGGCGAAAAGAATCAGGAGGAAGCTGGGAAAGCAATCGGAGCGGGGATTGTGCTGTTTTGTCTCCTAGATGCCGTTCTTGCCATTCTCCTTGCCGTTTTTGCGAAAAATTTTGCAAGTGCGCTTCACGCGCCGCAGGAAGCATATGAACAGACTTGCCAATACATTATGGTATGCGGGATTGGCATTGTATTTATCGGGCTATATAATTTATTGGGCGCGGTTTTTCGGGGTATCGGAGATTCTAAAACGCCGCTGCTTACGGTCTTTATTGCATGTATTTGCAATATTGCGGGAGATTTACTATTTGTTGCCGTCATCGGATTAGGAGCGATGGGAGCTGCGCTTGCCACGGTGATGGCGCAGGCGTTCAGCGTTCTTATTTCCTTATTTTTCATTCGGAAAAAGACGCTGCCTTTCGTGTTTTGCAAAGAGTATATCCGATTTGACAAAAGGCTTATTTTGCGGGAATTGCGCTTAGGAACGCCGATTGCCTTACAGGATCTTTTAGTCGGTATTTCTTTTCTGGTTATCCAGACGGTCGTTAATTCAATAGATGTGTTTGCGTCGGCAGGCGTAGGGGTTGCCGAAAAAGTATGCGGTTTTATTATGCTTGTTCCGTCGGCATTTTCCCAGGCGATGTCGGCGTTCGTGGCGCAGAATATCGGCGCGGGCTTAAAAGGAAGGGCGGTAAAAGCCTTGTGGTATGGTATCGCCACTTCCTTATGTGCGGCGGTTATGATTGGTTCTTTTACTTTCTGGAAAGGAAATCTGCTTGCGGCTATTTTTACGAAAGATGCGGCGGTTATCATGCAGGCGCACGCTTATTTGAAAGCGTATGCGATTGACACTCTGTTGACTTCCATTTTATTTTGTTACATCGGGTATTATAATGGTTGCGGCAATACGTTTTTTGTCATGTTGCAGGGTATTGTCGGCGCGTTTTGCGTCAGGATTCCCGTTGTCTTTTTCATGAGTCATTTATCGAATGCGACATTGTTCCATATTGGTCTGGCGACGCCGGTTTCGTCAGCATGCCAGATTATGTTGTGCGTCTTATTTATGCTATATAAAAATCGCAAAGAAAGAACATAAGAATTATGTTATTCCTATGAAAAATATGGTATGATAGATAAGATAATAATATTACGGACAATAACGGAAAGAAGGGAAAAAATTGCAAGCTGTTATAACAAACGATTCCATTACGGTATTCTGGGATAGGCCGGATAATTTACCGGAGGATTTTTATTACCTGATTTTCCTTGACGGGAAAGAAGCAGGAGAAACAAAAAAAACGCATTATACAATAGACGGTTTATCTGCGGAAACGGAATATAAGATAGAAGTAAAACTCTGTGAAATAACGGAAAGTGCGGATGTTGGCGGCGGAGGCTGTATCTTTGCCGAAGCCGTGACGATAAAAACTGCCCGCCCCAAAGCGCGGCTGGATGTCACTAAAGCGCCGTACTATGCGGTTGGTGACGGGCAGACAATGAATACGAAAATGCTGCAAAAGGCGATTGATGACTGCGGGGCGGCAGAGGCTGTCTATCTTCCAGCGGGCGTTTTTATGACGGGTGCGCTGCGGCTGCACAGCGATATGGAACTGTATCTGGATGAGGGCGCCGTTTTACAGGGAACGGATAATATCGAGGATTATTTACCGAAAATAAAGAGCCGTTTCGAGGGAACGGAGATGGAGTGTTACAGCAGTCTGATAAATCTGGGCGAGTTGGACCATGAAAGCGGCTGCAACTGCCGGAATGTAGTGATTCGCGGCAAAGGCACGATAGCAAGCGGCGGCGTTACGCTGGCAAAGCGAGTTATCGTATTTGAAAGAGAACGCTTGAAAGATTACCTTGCTTCTCTGGGGGATAAGATTAACGAATGTGAGTCGAAAGACACGATTCCCGGCAGAATGCGCCCGCGACTGATTAATATCAGCAATGCGGAAAATGTTGTGTTGTCCGGTCTTACGTTAAAGAACGGCGCAAGCTGGAATGTACATATGATTTATTCGGACAATATCGTGACGAATGATTGTACGTTTTATTCGGAGGGAGTCTGGAACGGAGACGGGTGGGACCCGGATTCTTCCACGAACTGTACGATTTTTAACTGCCGCTTTTTTACGGAGGATGACTGCGTGGCGATTAAGTCCGGTAAAAACCCGGAGGGCAATATCATAAATAAACCGTGTAAGCATATCCGCGTTTTTGACTGCGTCAGCTCTTTCGGACACGGTATTATTATCGGCAGCGAAATATCGGGCGGTATCGAGGATATCAGGATATGGGACTGCGATGTAAAAGCATCGCTTTGCGGTATCGAAATCAAGGGAACGAAAAAACGCGGCGGCTATGTGCGCGATATTCATATCAGTAATTGCAAAACCTCTAAAATCATGCTGCATTCCGTCGGTTATAATGACGACGGGATTCCGGCCAAGACGCCGCCTGTTTTTGAAAACTGCCTGTATGAAAACATTGAAATCGGCGGGGAGATTTTGGAGACCGACAGAACGTGGTCGCACGATACGGCAATTACGGTTCACGGTTTTGACGAGCCGGGATATGAGGCGAGGAATATTACGTTTCGGAATATTACGATTATTGGCAGAGAGGGAAATAAGGAGCAGCAGTTTTCGTTGAAAAACTGTGAGAATGTGACTTTTGAGGGAGTACGGTGTTTGTAAGTGTTAAAAATATCGGCTAATAGACTGTGAAGATAGCATTTGCAAATATTTAGGGAGATAAAAATGAAGAAAATAAAAATATATCTTGACACGTCAGTAATCAGTTATCTTGACCAGAGTGATGCACCCGAGAAGCGGCAAGAAACGTTGGAATTATGGGAATTATTAAAGCAAGGCAGGTATGAGGTCTATATTTCGGATATTGTAGTATATGAAATCAATAAATGCAGCAGTGAGAAGAAAGAAGTCTTATTGGATTATTTGGAGCAGATAGAGTACAATATTATTGATACGGATGAAGACACAGTGAGTCTGGCTGAAAAATTTATTCATTTTGGTTTCCTGAAGCGAAAAAGCTATGATGATTGTAGGCATATAGCGGCAGCGATTCTTGCGGGATGCGATTTTATTATATCGTGGAATTTTAAACATATTGTAAATGTAAAAACAATCAAAGGTATAAAAGTGATTACAACATTGGAGGGATATAAGGATTTGATGATATATCCGCCATCGGCGTTAGTGGAAGAGGAGGATGAAGATGAGCATAAAGGGAAATGAACCTATAATCAGTGAACGGTTTGATTTAGATGATATAAGGGCTATACGCGAGTATAATGCTGTAAAATATGAAAAAATGACTCCTGCAGAAATTGTAGAAGATACAAGGGCTGGCGCAGCAGAACTTCTTACGCGCATGAAGCAGAGAAAGTTTATGAAAGTTTGAGTTTGGGCAGCAGTATCAATTTATTGTTTCTAACAGATAAAAAAGTTTGGAGAATGGATATGGAATTTTTAAAAAAATTTATCGAACCGGTAGACATGACGGAGGGAACGCCGTGGAAAAAGATAGTATTGTTCGCGGTGCCGATGTTGGTAGGAAACATTGCGCAGCAGCTTTACAATACGGTGGACAGCGTGGTGGTTGGAAACTATGTCGGGGATAATGCGCTGGCGGCGGTAGGAAGCGCGGGACCGATTTTGAATCTTTTGATTGTACTGTTTGTGGGAATCAGCGTGGGAGCCGGTATCATGGTATCGCAGTACTTCGGCGCAAAGGAGCGTGAAAAGTTATCCATTACGGTCGGCAACTGTATTACGCTGACGGCAATCGCAACCTTATTCGTTATGGTGGTGGCGTCGTTAGTGGCAAGACCGTTACTGGAGCTGTTAGATACGCCGGAGTCCATTATTGACTGGTGCCATTCCTATCTGCTGATTTTGTTTATCGGTTCGGTGGGACTCGCGTACTATAATATTTTAGGCGGCATTCTAAGAGGATTGGGAGATTCCGTGTCGGCTCTGGTATATCTTTTGATATCCACCGCGATTAATATTGTGCTGGATTTGGTATTTGTAGCCGGGCTGGGGATGGGCGTCAACGGCGTGGCGCTTGCTACGGTGATTGCGCAGGCAGTTTCCGCGCTGCTTTGCCTGTTCCGATTGATGAGGATGAAAGAATTATTTGATATCAAACCGTGTTATATGAAGCTAAAGGGCAAATATACAAAACAGGTTATTCAGTTAGGGCTGCCCTCCGGAATTACGCAGGCCATTTTTTCCATGGCAATGATTGTCGTGCAGTCTTTGACAAACAGTTTCGGAGAAATGTTTATTGCCGCCAACGTCATTGTCATGCGTGTGGACGGCTTTGCTATGATGCCGAATTTTTCTTTCGGAACGGCGATGACGACCTATGCCGGACAGAATGTTGGCGCAAGGCATCTTGACAGGGTGGATAAAGGAGCCAAACAGGGTACTTGGATAGCGATAGCGGTTTCCACGGTCATTACTTCTTTAATCCTGATTTTCGGAAAATCGCTGATGGGCATCTTTACCAATACGCCGGAATTAGTGGAACTGAGCCGGGATATGATGGGGATTCTTGCCGTAGGTTATATCGCGATGGCGGTTACGCAGAGCCTTTCCGGTGTGATGCGCGGCGCGGGCGATACGATGACGCCGATGTGGATTTCCATTGCTACGACCATTTTTATCCGCGTGCCGATTGCATACGGCATCTCATTTTTGACAAGGACGCCCGAGCTGCCTAACGGACGGCAGGAATGTATTTTTATCTCGCTTTTATCCTCATGGTTGATAGGCGCGCTGATTACGTTTATCTTCTATAAAAGAGGAAAGTGGAAAGAGAAAGCGGTGTAAAAATGATAACGGAGTTGAAAATAATTCTCTTGTTGTCCGCTGCAATCGGAACAGGCATGGTATTACATCCGACAGGGTATGGAAGCTATTTTGTATCAAAACAGGACGATACTGCAGAAATAGCGCCGCAGCTTCCTGACTCAGGCGGACAGCTTGCGGATTTTGTACCGGACGGATGGGAACTGTTAGATAGCGTGGAACTGGATTTTAATGAGGACGGACTGTCTGATTATGTAGGCGTACTGGAACATATCAGGATAGATACAGGAGAGCATTCAGATTATCAGGATTATGAATATCCCCGTATTTTGTTTGCCATAGCGAGCGAGACGGCGGAGAAGTACCGTCTGGATTTTCAAGATATTAACCTGATACGCACGGCATATGAAGGCGGCGTTCATGGAGACCCGTATCAACCATTGACTGCGGAGAAAACAACTTTTACCACGTCTGCTTATGGCGGCAGTGCGTGGAGATGGTTGGACATATATACCTATACTTATTATGAGGGCGTCTGGCGGCTTACTTTATCGGAGCATACTTACGGATATCATGAATATATAACGGACTATAGCATGGATGATTGGGAGAAAGGTGTGGGAATCCGAAAAAAGAGAAGTGATTATTGGGAGGCAATGCAAGATGGGGAGTCAACGGAATATGATGTGGTATACGAGGTATCTTTGGATGAACCGATGACATTGCAACAGGCGGGAATGCGCAATAGTACGCGTGCGGCAGATCGCGTGACGGATTGGGGAGTGGAAGAAATCAGAGTGGCGGATGGCGTGGAGCTTTCGGAGGATATGGTAAGGCTTCCGGAGACTAAAGGATATGTGGATTATACTGATGAAAACTGCGAACTTTATATTTTTGATACCGATTCGGATACGGATGTCTATTATCTTGCCATGTATTCCTGGCAGGATAAAGTATTGTATGTGCCGGCACAAGAAGAGACACAAATAAAATCTCCAGTTTTTTACAAAGGTAAAATCTATTATTCTGCTAATACGGAGGATGGAGCCGGAATTTATAGAATAGAACCTGACGGAACCGGAAAAGAAATGATTTTTGTATACCATTGTCCGAAAGACGAAATTCCCTGGAGCTGGATATATATATTTGAAATCAGTGGGGATGAGATTATTGCGGAAGTATCTACAGGAGACGGACAACCTGATTTAATCTACCGGATGAATACTGATGGGAGTGGATGCGGACAGATAGGGCAGATACCGAAAGAATAAAGAGAAAAAGTGGTAAAACCTGATGGGTCAGATGAAAAAGATTATTGTTGCAGGAAGCGAAATTCTGGATTTGAAAATAAATCGTATGCAGGATGAAAATAAAAAACAGAGAGTATTGGATTTATATAAGGTGGCTGGTATACATATACCATACACAGAAATGATTAGAAAGCGTTCTGCAGATATCATGTCAATTTCAAAGATACGCACATTTGACAGCTTTCACATTGCGGCGGCAGAGGAAGCTGATGCAGACGTACTTTTGACAACTGATGATAAATTTGAAAAAATGGCGGAGAAACTGGAATTGAAAATAAGGGTAATGAATCCCCTTAGATTTGCATGGGAGGTAATTTAAATGTTAAATGTTAATTTGAGCAATCCGATAGAGATAAGAAATGCAGGTGTGAAGGCATTACAGGAGGCATTAGGACCTGTGGGAATGGTAAAATTTATGCAGCAATATGATATGGGATATGGAGATTATACAAGGGAAAAGCAGGAACATCCGGACATTAGCCTGGATGAGGTTGACATGTTGTTGAGAAAATAATTATTACTTTAGGAATATTGCTGGTATAAAAGAGCATAAAAAGTTAGACAATAAAACCCCCAAAACCGCATTTTTGCAGTTCTGGGGGCTTTTTTAGGGGAGGATAAGTATTTCCTTATCTTTTGACTAATATCATTGTTGCCGGATATGGAAATATTATTCATAATTTTTTTGTTTTTTTAGAAAAAATATAAAATGATATAAAATTTTACAAGAATTAGTTAAGAATATTTACTTTTGACACAAAATGTTGTATACTAACAGCGTATGATTACAGATAAATAGAAAAAGGTGGGCATTATAAAGATGGCATTATTAGAGAAATGGCGGAATATGGCTTATTCCGAAACAGCTAATAAAGGGGATTTGCAGAGACTATGGTCTGATTATTTTCAGAAAGAAAAGGAAATTTATGCTAAACTTCTGCAGAATCCTGACGAAACAGTAAAGGGAACGGTCAAGGAGCTGGCGGAAAAATATGATGTAGATATCATGACAATGACGGGCTTTTTAGACGGTATCAACGACAGCTTGAAAAAAGCGAATCCGATTGAAGAAATGGAAGAAGATACCAAAGTAAACCTTGGATTTGACAAGACGCTTCTTTATAAGAATATGGTAGCGGCGGGAGCCGATTGGCTGTATAATTTGGAGGAGTGGAACGATATTTTTGACGAGGAAACCAGAAAGAGTCTATATAAGGAACAGAAGGAGTCTACTACGATTCACAAGGCGCCGAAGGTATATCCGAATGACCCCTGCCCTTGTGGAAGTGGTAAAAAGTATAAGAAATGTTGTGGAAAAAACGCGTAGGAAAGTGCATGCAGAAAAACAGGAAACTGAATAAAGTATGTGTGGCGCTGCTTCTTGGCGTTGTCTGTATAACCGGCTTAAGCGCCGGATGGCGTACGGACAGGGCGAAAGAGGTTACGTCCGCTGCGCGTCAATTTATCATCACGCCTAAGGAGGATGCGGTATATCTTGTTTCCACGGAGGATATGGCAGCCTATGAGACGGAGACGGTTTCCGGAAATGAGACGGGCGTTTTAACGGACGAGATAGCCGCGGTTTTAGAACAGGTGAATCTGGAGAGAGTCCAAATCGGTCTGCCGGAGTTAATATGGAATGATGAGCTGGCAAAAGCAGCGGATATCAGGGTTAAAGAGATTAAAGAGGCATTTTCACATGTCAGGCCGGACGGAAGCGAATGGTGGACGGTCAACGAGGAAGTCATATACGGGGAGAATCTCGCCAGAGGCTATCAGAGCGCGGATACGGTAATGGATGCGTGGATGAAATCTTCTGAACACAAAGACAATATTTTGTATGCCGCTTTTCAGACAATCGGCATCGCGGTCTATGAGAGTGACGGACAGTGGTATTGGGCGCAGGAATTTGGTTATTAGAAAAAGACGCGCCATACAGGAAAGGAGTATGATTTTGCATGAAAGTACCAGAAGCCCCGCAGTCCAACTCGCGGGTGGGTTATGCGCGTACTCTGTTTGAAAGTGGATGTAACTGCGCACAGTCGGTATTTGCCGCATATGCGGACTTATTTGGGATGGATACGGAAACTGCGTTAAGAATGTCCAGCGCCATGGGCGGCGGCATCGGACGTATGAGAGAGGTCTGCGGCGCGGTTTCGTCGATGGCGATGCTTGCAGGTCTAAAAGAGGGAAACGACGACCCGGAAAATGAAGAAGCAAAAGAGCATATCTACGCGCTGGTACGCCGGATGAGCGCGTTATTTAAAGAGCAGCAGGGAACGATTATATGCAGGGAACTGTTGGGAATAGAGGGGATGGAGGAAAGTGCAAAACCATCCAAAAGGACACCTGAGTTCTATGCTTCCAGACCGTGCGGTAAAATCATTGCCTGCGCGGCGGAGATTATCGAGGATGTCCTCTTTATATGTGATTGAAAAACGCTGTAATCGTAGTGGAGGTTAGACAAGAATTTACGGTGTAAATTCTTGGAGCGCAAGCTGCGGAGATTGCGCTTTTGCATATAAATAGGGCAGAAAAGGAATGAAAGGAGTAAAGCTAATGAAAATTACATTGAAAGATGGTTCCTATAAAGAATACGCACAGCCGATGAGCATTTATGAAATTGCCGCCGATATATCGGAAGGGCTTGCAAGAGCGGCCTGTGCCGGAGAGGTTGACGGTAAAATAGAGGACTTAAGAACAATCATAGACAAAGACTGCGAACTGAATATCGTAACGGCAAACGATGCGGCGGGACTGCGCGTTATCAGGCATACAACGTCCCATGTACTGGCGGAAGCGGTGAAAAGACTTTTCCCGGAGGCGAAGGTGACGATTGGCCCGGCGATTGACGAGGGTTTTTATTATGATTTTGATGCGGCTCCTTTTTCCAGAGAAGATTTGGACAATCTGGAAGCAGAGATGAAAAAGATTATTAAAGAGGGGCATAAGCTGGAGCGTTTTACGATGCCAAGAGAGGAAGCCATTCGTTTTATGGAAGAAAAAGGCGAGCCGTATAAGGTGGAGCTGATTCGTGACTTGCCGGAGGATGCGGAGATTTCTTTCTACGACCAGGGCGGTTTTGTAGATTTGTGTGCGGGACCTCATTTGATGAGCGTAAAATCCATCAAGGCGTTTAAACTGACGTCATCTTCCATGGCATATTGGAGAGGGGATTCCAATAAGGCGCAGCTGCAGCGTATTTATGGGACCGCTTTTCAGAAAAAAGAAGAGCTTGCCGCTTATCTGGAGCATTTGGAGGATATTAAGAAGCGCGACCATAACAGGCTGGGGCGTGAGATGGAACTGTTTACAACGGTTGACGTTATCGGACAGGGCCTGCCGCTTTTACTTCCCAAGGGAACGAAGATGATTATGAAGATGCAGCGCTGGATTGAGGATTTGGAGGATAAAGAGTGGGGCTATGTTCGCACCAAGACGCCTCTTATGGCAAAGAGTGATTTATATAAGATTTCCGGACATTGGGATCACTACAAAGAGGGGATGTTTGTATTAGGAGACGAGGAAACGGACAAGGAGGTATTTGCGCTTCGCCCCATGACCTGCCCGTTCCAGTACTATTGTTATAAAAACAGCCAGCACTCTTACCGTGATTTGCCGATTCGCTACGGCGAGACATCTACGTTGTTTAGAAATGAGGATTCCGGCGAGATGCACGGCCTGACAAGAGTGCGTCAATTTACGATTTCGGAGGGACATCTTGTTATCCGCCCGGATCAGGCGCAGGAAGAATTGAAAAGCTGTCTGGATTTGGCGCATTACTGCCTGTCTACATTGGGCTTGCAGGATGAGGTGACATATCGTCTGTCCAAATGGGATCCGAATAATAAGGAGAAATATCTGGGTGACGAGGAGTACTGGGAATCCACGCAGGATAAGATTCGCGAAGTTTTGGTGGCAAAAGGCGTTCCCTTTACGGAAGCGGACGGAGAAGCGGCGTTTTACGGGCCAAAGATTGATATTCAGGCGAAGAACGTATACGGTAAAGAAGACACCATGATTACCATTCAGCTTGACTGCGCGATTGCGGAAAATTTTGACATGTATTATATAGACCAGAATGGAGAAAAAATCCGTCCTTATATTATCCACAGGACTTCCATGGGATGCTATGAAAGAACACTGGCATGGTTAATTGAAAAATATGCCGGGAAATTCCCGACATGGCTCTGCCCGGAACAGGTACGCGTGCTTCCGATTTCAGAAAAATATGAAGAGTATGCGGAAAAAGTCCGTAAAGAGCTGGCAAAAAATGATGTGGACGTAACGGTGGATAACCGTTCGGAAAAGATTGGCTTTAAGATTCGTGAAGCGAGACTTGCCAAACTGCCTTATATGTTAGTTGTGGGAGCGCAGGAAGCGGAAGATAATACAGTTTCCGTCAGAAGCCGTTTTGCGGGCGACGAGGGCGTGAAGCCTTTAAGCGATTTTATCGAACAGATTTGTAAGGAAATCAGGACGAAGGAAATCCGAAAAGAAGAAGTACAGGAAGAAAGTAAGTAATGAAATTAAAAAATATATCTTATAAAGAAGCGTTGGGATGGCTTTTTATCGCTATCAGTGTCATGATGCTTATAAACAGCGTCCGCTTGTGCTTTAGCAGGGATATCTGGTATGATGAACTGTTCACCATAGGGATGATAGAACATTCCTATGGTGAATTAATTCGTTTTACGGCACAGGATGTACATCCGCCATTATATTACTGCATTACAAAAGGAATAGTGGATTTATGTAAACTTATTATACCGGCAGCGGACACGATTATTACAGCTAAGATAGTGTCAGTTGTGCCTTATTTTTTACTGCTTGTTTATGCGTTGTCCTTTCTTCGCAAAAAATTCGGCATTTTTACGGCAGGAATGTTTACTTTCTGTATCGTATCCATGCCGCAGATGAGCGCGTATACGGTGGAAATACGAATGTATGGCTGGGCGCTTTTTTTTGTGACGGCGGCTTTTTTTCATACCTATGAGATAATCAGGGATGATGAGTGCCGGATAAGGCATTATGCCGCGCTTACCCTGTATGGCTTGGCGGCGGCTTATACACAGTATTTTGCCTGTGTCGCCATCGTTATGATATATGTTTCGCTGCTTGTGTGGTTCTTTATCCGCTCTCAATCTTTCAAAAAATGGGCCGTCTGCGTAGCTGTTTCCATTATCGGATATCTGCCGTGGCTGTCGGCTTTGCTTTCCCAGATTACGGCGGTACGCGAAAATTACTGGATTTTACCGCTCACATGGCGAAGCCTTGGCGGCTGTGTAAAATTTCTGATGAAACCGGCGTTTTTGACTGAATGGGTCAACACAGCGTTTGCCGTAATCATGTTTTTGTTGTATCTTGCCTTGCTTGCCGTGCGCGCCTATCGGACATATCAAATATATCAGACAGGGAAGCGGGATGAGGATAAGGAAGCAAAATGGGAGAATTTTTATTATGCGGCATCGGGCTGTATGGTGTTATGCGGTCTGGTGGCGTTTGGTTTTCTGGCATCTGTCGTTGTCAGGCCGGTTTTTGTTTACCGGTATATGATTCCGGCAATGGGATGTTTCTGGTTTTGTTTTGTATTAAATATAGATGCGCTGACGGATGAAAAAGAGCGTGGACAAAAAAAGACGGCGTGGCGTCAGACAGTATGTATGCTTGCCCTGATTTTGGTTTTTATCGTTGGAATCAGGGATTATCGGGCGTTCATGGGAGAAGAAGAGTATAAGATTGTTTTAATGGAAGAAACGAAGCAGGCAATTTCTGACATTGCGAAAGAAGATATTATTGTGTATAATTTTGACCAGTTACAGGCGGTGGCGGGATATTATCTGACGCAGGAAAATTATTTGTGGAACCAGGCGCCGGAGAGATTGATAGAGGAAATGTTCGGCGATAAAAAGACCGTAGAGGATGTCTCACGGATAAGGGAGTGGCTGTCGGCCGGAAAAAAAGTCTGGTTTTTCGGCAGTTTTAACAGCAGGGAGGATATCAAAGCGCAGTGGGAAGCCGACGGCCTTATGGTGGAGGAAACCGGGAGTTATATGTTGGAGCGGTACTGGTTTAATATTTATGCCGTTTCCGGGCAGCGATAGTATTTTCCGGATTATGATAAAAGAATGATAAAGATAAAACGCATATTTTCATGCGGCATGGCAATAATAACCTTAATAACGCATTTGGCAGCGTTAGAAAATTCATTGGAAAATCAGGAGGTTATTATGGCAGAGTTAAAATGTGGCGTGGAAAATTGTTCTTATAATGAGGAATGCCGCTGTTGTAAAGGCGATATTATGGTAGGCGGGCAGCATGCGGATAGAAGCCGCGATACATGCTGTGAGAGTTTCTCACAAAGAAGAGGGGATTCCTATACCAGCTCTTTGAATCATCCAAGCCGTGTTATCAGTATTGATTGCGAAGCGGCAAATTGTGTGTATAATAGTAATTATAAATGTCATGCGGAGCATGTGGATATCTGCGGCTGCGGAGCGGCGGACTGCAAAGGTACGGAGTGCGCGACCTTTAGAGAGGCTTAAGATAGATTTAGGGGAGGTTAAGCTGTCTGCCTGCATGGACATACGATAATGATAAGGCAGGTAGACTGATGAAAAAGAAAGTAAGCAGAAAATGGATATTGCCGGTTCTTGGCGTTTTGCTGGCATGTATGATAGGCGGCTGCGGTGACGGAGGAGTTCAGGAAACGGCGGCACAGGCCGGTGCTGTATCGCCGGAAGATACCGCGCAGGCAGAGGCGGCAGATACTGCTGATAATGCGGGCGGGGCAGATGAAACGGCGGAAAACGCACAGGCGCAGACGGAAGATATCATCATCGACGAAGAGACAAAAGAGGAGCTGACGACGCAGTTACTGGAAGAAAATGAACTGGACACTTCTATTATAGAGAATATGGTGAAAACAAGAGGATGTACGTTTACGCTGCCGGAGGGCTTTACGGAAGTCGAGGACATTCCAGGCATGTATGTGACGAAACGTTATCCGATAGATGCCTCGACCATATACTATGTGGAAATGGATAAGGATATTTCCATGCAGCTTATGACGGAAGAAACTTTTCTGACACAGACACAGAATAATTTTGAGCAGATTTACGGTACGGACGTAGGGCTGGATTTGAAAAGTTATGAAAAAATGGAGATAGACGGTTATCCCGCGTTTCGGATTTTATGTACATATACGGTTGATGATGTGGAGATTACCCAGATGGAATACGTTATTAATGCCGATAAAAGCTATGTCGTAACATATTCCCAGACGAGCGAATACGATAGGATGGAAGAGTTTGAAGCGAGTGCGGCGACGATACATCTGACATTTTAGAAGTTTTAAAAATTAAAAAAATATCGGTTGACATACGGAATAAGATATGATATAGTAACCAAGTGTGTAAAGAACATATGGAAATCAAGCAGAGTATCCACTCTCACCCTGCAGCCAATGCGCTCGCAGGCGTTTATAAATCAGAAGTTGTAACTTTGGTATGTCCGGAGTTATGATGATGTCATTTATGGTGGATAGTTATGCTATCCACTTTTTTATAATATAGGAAATTGCTCGATACAGTTAGATAATTTGCGAAGCGATTTTCTTGTTTTCTTAGCAGGAGGGTAAAGCAATTAGCGATTTATTCATTAACGAACAGATTAGAGACAAAGAAGTCAGAGTCATTGGAGAAGACGGGGAACAGCTTGGAATCATGTCTTCTAAAGAGGCGTTACAGCTTGCGGAGGAAGCCGGCGTCGATTTGGTAAAGATTGCGCCGACAGCAAAGCCGCCGGTCTGCAAGATTGTGGATTATGGTAAGTACAAATACGAGCAGACCAGAAAAGAAAAAGAAGCCAAGAAGAAACAAAGGGTGATTGAAATTAAGGAAATCCGGTTATCGCCCAATATTGATACCAATGATTTGAATACGAAGGTAAATGCGGCAAGAAAGTTCATTGCCAAAGGCGACAGGGTGAAAGTTACGCTTCGTTTCCGTGGACGTGAAATGACGCATATGAATAGCAGCAAGCATATTCTGGATGACTTTGCGGAGGCGCTTGCGGATGTTGCAGTGATAGAGAAAGCTCCAAAGGTAGAGGGCAGGAGCATGACAATGTTTTTAGCTGAGAAAAGGTAATGTGACTCAGTTTAAAATAAACGGTATCTATAAGGATACCGAATGAATGATAAATACAGGAGGATTTTGAAAATGCCAAAAATGAAGACAAGCAAATCAGCCGCGAAACGTTTTAAAGTGACTGGAACAGGTAAATTAAAAAGAAGTAAAGCTTATAAACGCCATATCTTAACTAAGAAAACAACCAAGAACAAGAGGAATCTTAGAAAACCTGCTATGACGGATACAACGAATGTTAAAAATATGAAGAAAATTTTACCCTATCTGTAAGGAGGAGAATAGACATGGCAAGAATTAAGGGCGGTATGAACGCTAAAAAGAAACATAACAGAGTGTTAAGACTTGCAAAAGGATACAGAGGAGCAAGGTCAAAACAATATAGAGTAGCAAAGCAGTCGGTAATGAGAGCCTTAACTTCCTCATATGCCGGCAGAAAAGAAAGAAAACGTCAGTTCAGGCAGTTATGGATTGCGCGTATTAATGCGGCGGCAAGAATGAACGGCATCTCCTATAGTAAATTTATGTACGGACTGAAAAACGCCGGTGTGGAGATGAACAGAAAGATGCTGGCGGAGATGGCGGTAAACGATGCAGACGGTTTTAAGACATTAGCTGAACTTGCAAAAGCAAACCTGAAATAAAAGCATATTAAATGGAGGATGGCAAAGCGCTGTTCTCCATTTATGTTTCATATTAATTTGCGCCTGCATGAAACGATGCAGGCTGAAAGGAAGACGTCATCATGGATAATAATGTATTGGCAGGAATAGAACCGATTCCGGTTTTTCACTTTTTCGAGGAAATCTGTAAGATACCGCACGGTTCCGGTAATGAAAAAAGGATAAGCGATTATATAAAGGAGTTTGCCAAAGAACGCGGGCTTTTCTGTCTTCAGGATGAGTGGAATAATATTATTATCGTCAAAGAGGCGGCTCGCGGCTATGAGGAGGAAGAGACGGTCATTTTGCAGGGGCATATGGATATGGTGGCGGTAAAAGACGAGACATGCGATATTGATATGCAGACGCAGGGGCTGCGGCTTTGCAGAGACGGTGATTTTGTTTCGGCGAAAGGGAGCAGTTTAGGCGGCGATGACGGTATTGCCGTAGCATATGCGTTAGCGCTTTTAGATGCAAAAGAGATTCCGCATCCGCGCCTGGAAGTCATTCTTACCGTGGGAGAAGAAACCGGCATGGACGGAGCCAGAGTCATTGATGTGTCCATGTTAAAAGGCAGAAGAATGATAAATCTGGATAATGAGGAAGAAGGCGTCCTTCTGACAAGCTGTGCGGGCGGCGTAAGAGCGGATTGCATACTGCCCGTAACATGGGAGACGGGAAAAGGAGAGGAGATTCAGATTCAGATAAAAGGACTGTGCGGCGGACATTCCGGCGTAGAGATTCATAAGGAAAGAGGAAACGCCAACTGTTTGATGGGGCGTGTGTTGGACGCGCTGTTACAAAAGGTTTCTTTTTCTCTTATCAGTCTGGAGGGAGGACTTGCTGACAATGCCATTCCCAGACAGGCATCCGCCCGTATTGTGGTACGTTCGGAAGATGCCGACGCCAGCCTTTCGATTGTCGGGGAAATGGAGCGGCAGATACAAAAAGAGTTAGCGGGAAAAGATGACGGCGTCACCATATCGGCCGTAAAGGAAAAAAAGCAAAATGACCGAATGAGCGCCTGTCTGACGAAAGAGAGTACGCAAAAAGCCACAGCCTATATCATGGCAATGCCAAACGGCGTACAGGCAATGAGCGTGGATGTGGCAGGACTTGTAGAAACATCCTTAAATATGGGGGTTATGACTTTAACAAAAGAGGCGCTTACGCTTTCCTATGCCATCAGAAGTTCCGTAGAAAGCGCGAAAGAGGCCGTATGCCAAAAACTCCGGGCAATATCGTATCTGGCGGGAGGCGATGTTACCATGCGGGGCAATTATCCCGGCTGGGCTTATCGGAAAAACTCTCCTCTGCGCGATAAAATGATACGGATTTATGAAAAAATGTATGGAGAAAAGCCCAGGGTAGAGGCCATTCATGCAGGACTTGAATGCGGTTTGTTTGCAGGAAAGCTGCCGGAACTGGACTGCATTTCCTGTGGGCCGGATATGCAAAATATCCATACGACGAAGGAAACGCTTAGTATCTTATCCGTAAAAAGAATGTGGGAGTATCTTTTGGAAATTTTACGGCAAAAATAGCCGCCCTTTCTTATTGACACTTACAGGGGAAAAATGTAGACTATATAAAGAGGGTGATTCTTTATGGGAGAGATAAAAGATATTTTAACGGGACTTGACCGTTACGAAGAATTTTTGGAGAAACTGCAGACGGAAATTGATAAGATGGATGACTACCGGATTGCCATTATCTATACGGATATCAAGCATTTTAAGTATATTAACGATACGTATGGATATCAGCGCGGCGATATGCTCTTAAAGGAATTTGTGGACAGGGTAACGGGGGATAATGATTATATGCTTTGCGCCGCAAGGGTATATTCGGATAATATCGTCATGGCGGTTCGGCTGGAAAATGACATACCAAACGAAGAGTTCCGTAAGTTCATTCAGAGACAGAATACGGAACTGGAGAGCAGTTTCAGGGAAAGATATTTGTCCGCAAGGCTGAAATTCTGTACGGGTATCAGCATCATAGCCAAAGGTGACAGACGTTTAGACCCTGCGACTTCCGTTTCCAATGCAAACCTGGCGAGGAAAATTGCCAAGGAAATGGAAGAGGACTGCTGCGTGTTATTCGATAAGACGATGTTGGAGGGGATTAAAAAGGAAGTTGAAATTACATCCTCGATATCCAGAGCTATCGAAAACGGTGAGTTTAAAGTCTATTATCAGCCTAAGATGGAGACCAATACGCTGCGGATTATCGGGGCTGAAGCGCTTATCCGCTGGCAGAGAGCGGACGGCACGTTTATGTATCCGGATGAGTTTATTCCGTTAGTGGAACGCAGCGGGCAGATTGTAGAACTGGATTACTATGTATATAAAGAAGTTTTCCGTTTTATTGCCGAACGGTTGAGAGAAAATAAAATGATTGTGCCGATTTCGGTCAACGTATCGAGGGCGCATTTGAATAAGATGGGGATTTTACCTTATGTCCGTTCGTTATTTGAAGAATATGGAATCCCGTCGGATTTGATAGAATTTGAACTGACGGAAAGCATCTATATCAAAAATACCAAGAAAGCATTGGAACTGATAGACGGGCTTCATGAGATGGGAACGAAAGTGTCCATGGACGATTTCGGGTCCGGCTATTCGTCCTTAAACCTGCTTAGCAGGCTGCCGATAGACATTATTAAGCTGGACAAGGTATTTTTGCAAAATTACGACGGAAAGAATATGTTGCGCGAAAATGATAAGATTATTATCTCCTGTGTCATCGACATGGCGCGCAAGCTGCAGATTACTTCTTTGTGCGAGGGTGTGGAAACGCCGGAACAGAGCGATTATCTGTCGCAGGTAGGCTGTGAAATCCAGCAGGGTTATTATTTTTCCAAGCCGATTCCGCAGAGTGATTTTGAGGCGTTCATGGATGAAAATGCCCGGGCGCATGAGATGGCGAATGTTGAAATATAAAAATCAAAAAAGCAACTGCTTTTGCAAGAAGAACAGTTGCTTTTTATATGCGAATCGGAATGACAGGACTTGAACCTGCGGCCTCTACTTCCCTAAAGTAGCGCTCTACCACCTGAGCCACATCCCGAAAGCAGTTACCATTATAACCAATTTCAGGGGAAAAAGCAAGTACTATCTCATAGAAATTAGACGAAAAGGAAGATACTATGATAGACAAGGAGAACTTCCATCCGCTTAATTATATTAAGAAAGAAGAATACTCGGGCAGCATGGACGGTATGCGGTACATGTTGAAACGGGTAAAAAGCGGGGAAGAGGATAAAATCAGGGTGACAATCTGGCCGGAACCGTTCGGCATCCATAAAACGCCGGAGGAGGAAAAAGAGTCGATAGAGGTTGCGCTTAACGAAGAGGGCGTGGAAGAGGCGGCGGACTGGCTGAATGCCAAATATGAGGAAGAGAAAGAAAGATGGAAAGGAAGCCTGCGTAAACCGTGGGTTTGATTTATGGATGATGATGACGAAAGAAAAAACGAAAAAATATGAAATGGATATGTGCAGCGGTTCGATTCTGGGAAAAATACTGCTGTTTTCCCTGCCGCTTATGTGTTCGAGCATTTTGCAGCTTCTCTTTAATGCGGCGGATATCATTGTCGTAGGGCGGTTTGCGGGTGATAATTCGTTGGCGGCGGTAGGCTCCACCTCATCGCTTATCAATCTTTTGACGAATTTCTTTATGGGGCTGTCCGTGGGTGCGAATGTATTGGTGGCGCGGTATTTTGGCGCAAAGCATCAAAAGGATTTGTCGGAAACGATACATACGGCCATGACGTTAAGCCTTTACAGCGGCATTATCCTGACCGTGATAGGATGCGTGGGGGCAAAGCAGATTTTAACATGGATGCAGACGCCGGAGGATGTGTTACCGTTAGCAACGATTTATCTGCGGATTTATTTTGCGGGCATGACGGCTACGATGCTTTATAATTTTGGCAGTGCGATTTTGAGAGCCATCGGCGATACGAAACGTCCATTATATTTCTTAGCGATTGCAGGTGTGATTAACGTTGTGCTGAATCTGATATTTGTGATTGTTTTCAAAATGGACGTGGCGGGCGTTGCTCTTGCCACGGTTATTTCCCAGTGCATTTCCGCATTTCTGATTGTCAGATGTATGATAAAAGAGCAGGGCAGCATTCATCTGGAATTGTCGGGGCTGCGCATTAATATGGATAAATTCAAGAAGATTATACAAATAGGACTGCCTGCAAGCTTTCAAGGGATTCTTTTTTCCTTTTCAAACGTTATCATCCAGTCGTCGGTCAATTCTTTTGGCGCGGTGACGGTTGCAGGAAACTCCGCGGGAGCCAATATAGAAGGCTTTGTGTATGTGGCAATGAACGCATTCCATCAGGCGACGATTTCCTTTACCAGCCAGAATATCGGAGCGGCAAAATATGAAAGAGTCAACAGGATTTTGTATACGGCGGAGTTTTGCGTGTTGGCAGCGGGCGTGATACTCGGCAATCTCGCCGTTTTCTTCGGCTATCCGCTGCTTGGCATGTATACGTCGAGTCCGGCGGTCATGGAAGCGGGCATGACGAGAATGAAAGTTATCTGCCGTTACTATGCGCTGTGCGGCATGATGGACGTTATGGTGGGGGCGCTGCGTGGACTGGGATATGCGGTGATGCCCATGATAGTATCTTTAATTGGAGCCTGCGGTCTGCGGCTTTTGTGGATTTTTACATTCTTTCAGACAGAGCCTTTCCATACGGTCACTTCCTTGTATCTGACCTATCCGGCAAGCTGGTTTTTGACCTTTCTGGCGCATGTGGTCTGTTTTGTGATTGTACGGCGCAAGTTAGCAAAAAAGTGGGGCGCATGACCCCGCTTTTTTAGTTTATAAAGAATCATGTTGAGGAGGCAAATGATGATATACGGATATGCAAGAGTTAGTACAAAAGAGCAGAATGAAGATAGGCAGGTCATGGCATTTTTGAAAGCAGGTATACCGATAGACCATATATTGATTGATAAGCAGTCGGGCAAGGATTTTGACCGTCCGGTATATCGTGGATTGGTTCGGAAACTTGAAAAAGACGATTTGCTTTATATTAAGAGCATTGACCGTATGGGAAGAAATTATGAGGAAATTATAGAACAATGGAGAATGCTGACCAGAGAAAAAGAGGTTGATATTGTTGTATTGGATATGCCGCTTTTAGATACCAGACGCGGAAAAGATTTGATGGGGACATTTTTAAGTGATATCGTTTTACAGGTATTGTCATTTGTGGCGGAAAATGAACGCAAGAATATCCGGCAGAGACAGAGAGAGGGGATTGAAGCTGCCAAGCGGCGTGGAGTACGGTTTGGCAGACCAATGAAGCCTTTGCCGGAGAATTTTCCAAAAGTATACGGAATGTGGACGGCTAAAGAAATTACAGGAACAGAAGCGGCGAAACAATGTGGTATGCCATGCACAACATTTTACAGAAAAGCGCGGAAGTTACAGGGAATGGAAAGCGGACAGTGAAACAAAAAATAGAGTTTCAAAAAGTGTACTTTTTGAAAAATACAATATACATTTTTAATTCTACTACTAATTCATTTATAAAACAAGAAATTATTTGCTTTTTCTGCAATTATCCCATTTTTTTACTTTTTTTCATTTTTTAATATTTATTTTAATCAGTTGATGTTTTTTCCATAAAGTACACTTTTTGAAAAAAGAAGATTGTACGGATTTGAAATATGAAAAACATAAGCAAATAGCAGGAGGATGTCAAAATGAAGTGGAAACCGGAGAAAGAACCGACAGAAATGGAACGAATACAGGAAAACATTGCGCAGGCGGAGATGGAAATACAGCAGCGCATTTTCCAGTTGGGGCAGATGTATTACGAAGATAATAAGGAGAAAGAGAGCGGTAGCATAGAGGAAAAATATTATACAATCATAGATTTGATTCAGAAGCTTGATTTAAACAGAATGGGGTTTTATAAAAACAAACTGCGTCTGGAAGGACAGATGATTTGTGAAAACTGCGGCTCCGTCATTTCATATGGCAGCGTGTATTGCAATATCTGCGGTAAAAAAGCGGATGAGAAGCAGGAAGGAGAACCCGCTAAAATGACTGCAGCCATGAGAAAATGTGCGGCGTGCGGCGCCGAATTGGATGATAACAGTATATTTTGTGAAGCCTGTGGTACAAAGGTAGAGTAGCAGCTTTTCAGGCGTTAAATTTGTTAAAAAATATTTTGGAGGATAACATTATGAAATGTTTTAAATGCGGAGCAGAAATACCGGCAGGTAAAATGGCATGTGAGAAATGCGGTGCGATTGCTTTTGCCGGAAGTAATAATATTGTTGGCAATATGCAGGAAAACTATAAAAATACGCAGAAAAGCGGCGTAAATATGTCTAACTCGAACAGGGAACCCATAGGCTCCGGATATTCCGTTGCATCAATGGTACTTGGAATTATTGGTCTGGTTCTTTTCTGGACGTTCATCATTGGCATTCCTGCAGGAATCTTAGCAACGGCATTGGGAGGATACGCCCTTTATCGAGGAGCTTCCGGGAAAGGTATGGCGATAGCGGGGCTTTCCTGCGGTATCATAACGCTTTTTCTGTGCATTTTTATAATTTGTGTTGTGGGAGTGAACAATTTATAGTTTATCTTGAAAGATATCAGAGGGAGAGAATAAATGTTTTGTAAAAAATGTGGTCAGAAGATTAAGGATGGTGTAAAGTACTGCCCGAAATGCGGTAATGAAACGGGAAGCGTTTTGCCTCAGATGCAGGCAGGCGGTCAGCCGCTTTCCTTTCAGCAGTCCGTTTCATTCCGACAAAGCAGTCCGGTGCAGCAGGAAAAACGAACGGATAAAGGCAAAGCCATCGACAGGCGTATCTTGTTTGTAGGAATCGGAATAGCGGTTATCGTATTGGCGGCAGTCATAATCGGGCTAATCATGAAAGCAGGACAGGAAGATTCGGAAGAAGATGCCACTATTATCGGCGAATGGATAAGCGACGATTTCGTTAATATGGGAACTTACATGGAAGATGTCTTTGAAGAAGTCGGGGTTCCTGATTGGGCAATCGATTTTGTCATGGAGCAGACGGGATTGAATACGATGGGAACACTGACGCTGACATTTACGGGCAGCGGTAAAATCCTGCTTGGGGTGGATGGCGTATCAATGAGTTTTGGTTCGATGACCTATGAAGAATTGCGCGAGGGACGTATTGTGTTGAAATATGATGTAAATGCGACCGTGTTGGGCTTCGGCGTTCCTGTTTCCGTTGCATATACTTCAGATTATACGATTGATAAGGATAGCATGGAAATGGATTTCTTCGGATGCAAAATTAAATTTTCACGGGTGGATTAGAATGGAGGATTATTATGAGTAATAACGGATTACAGGATATAGGTTCTATGCAGATGGGGACATTGTCCACAACAACATCATCAAACAGCGGCGGGAAGAAACCGCAGAAGAATGGCAGACAGATACCGTTTAAGATAATCATACCGGCAGCAGCGGTTATATGCGTGATACTATTGCTGGTTATCATACTGCCGACGCCGCTTGGCAAAAGTAAAGCGAAAAAAGCCTGTAAAGAGGTTGTAGAAAATATGTTTACAGGTGATGAAGAATTTTTTGAAAAATATTATCCCGAGGAATTTGCGGAGGTATTGTA
Organism: Bacillus sp. (in: firmicutes); assembly: GCA_023666125.1. Classification (GTDB taxonomy): domain Bacteria; phylum Bacillota; class Clostridia; order Lachnospirales; family Lachnospiraceae; genus UBA3282. The sequence continues at coordinate 25,186 of JAMPCN010000016.1, forward strand.
CGAATATTATAGTATAAATTCTGAAACCAACAAAGGCGCTATAAACGAAGATGATATAAAAGTAGATGCTGAAGTTAAATCGGTAACGCCTATAAACGTAAAGAAAAATAAAACGACGCTGCGAAAAAGAGTAAAAGAATATTTTGAAGAGGTATTAGAAGAAGTGGATGTTTCCGATATGAAGATATCGAAAGCATATTTAGTAAAAGTCAAAATGGATATAAATTATAGCGACGAATCAGAAAAAGACACTGTATCAGCGTTAGTGCTGAAAATAGATGGAAAATATGGCGTGTATTTTTTTTGTGAAGATTTTGACAAAGAGCTTGATTTCTAAATGGCAGTCAATAAAGCAGTGACAGTAAAGCAGCAGAGAGGAGTTGAGCGTATGAGTTTTTCAATCAGATTGACAGCGGAAGAAAAAGCCCTTAAAGCATTCAAGAGAGCACTTTTTGAACGGATAGAGGATGAATACGATATTGCGGTTGCTGATGAAGCGTATCGCGAATATGTGGACGGTGGTCGTAAGGGCAGAAATATTTCTGAACTTTGGGGAGATTTGAACTTATGAGATATAGGATAGACGATAACCGCCTGATTATTCTTTCCCCCTAAAACAACATTACGGGCGTATTTCATATATGCTGACTGGATGATGCAGTATTTGAGAGGATTATGAAAATTACGAAAAATGACGGATAAAAATATGGCGGTGTAAAAAATGCGAAATGGTTCTGATTGCCTTTTTAACGCTTAATGGATATAATGTAAGTAGGGAAAAGGAGATTTTTTATATGCAGACAAGACGCCTAAAACAACAACTATTACTTTTACATTTCCGGATGGGCAGATGGTTGATTATAAATCCGATAATGTAATTTTGGAAGATTTTACAAAGGAAATGATTATTGAAAAAAAGTTATTTCCATATATTCCGTTTTATGTTGCACGGTATGAAAAAGAAATCGCATCGGAAGGCAATATAGAAAAAGCGGTAGAGTCGCTGGTTTATTTTAGGAATGAAATGGAGCGTATGCATCAGGCAGACGAATTAACAGACGATGAACTGATAGATTTGAAAGGATTTGTGAATACTATCATTACGCATATCACAAATGGAAACAAAAATGAAGAAAGGCTGGTAAACATTATGGGTGGAACTGTTATTGAAACTGAATCTGATAAGATTAAAATAAGGACAATTATTGAAATAGGGCAGGAAGTTGGTCTTGAAGATTCGGCGATTTTGAAAAAACTGCAAGAGAAAATTATTGGACTGCCGTTAAACCGGGCAGAGATATATCTGAAACAGTATGGTAAACAACTTGTCTAAGTCTGCGGGAAAAAGATTACCAAGGAAACGATAGGCGGTTACCGTCTTATCTGTCACATAGACGATAACCGCCTGATTATTCTTACTTAGTTGATTCTTTCCTTTCCCCAGAAAAACAACGCTACGGTTCCCGGCCCGGTATGGCTGCCGATAGTCGCGCCGATGGGATAAATCTGCACCTTGCCGTCAAGGTTGGGGAAACGGCTCTCTATCAGGTTGGCAACGGCGCGGGCGTCCTCCATACAGGCGGACTGGCTGATAAAGCATCTGCCGGAATACTGCAAGCCGTCGCGGGCATTCTGTTCCATTTGTTCTACGATTCGTTCAATGACTTTTTTCTTAGTTCTGATTTTTTCTCTCGGGATGAGGCGGCCTTCAAAATCAACATTAAGGAGCGGGCAGATGCTTAAAACAGTGCCGATAAAACCGCTTGTCTTAGAGATTCTTCCCCCCTTGATATAAAAAGTTAAGTCGGTTGAGAAAAACCAGTGCTGTAGTTTTTTCTTATTATTTTCCGCCCATTCGTACAGTTCGTCAATACCCATACCGGAATCCCGCATATCTGCTATACCATCCACGAGTAAGCCGAAACCGCTGGAAGCGGCAAGGGAGTCTACAACATAGATTTTTCTGTCGGGGTATTTTGCGGACAACGTTTCCCTGGCGATACAGGCGGAGTTATAAGTGCCTGAAATACCGCTGGATAGGCAAAGGTGCAGGATATCTTTGCCGTCCTGTAACATGCGTTCAAAATATTCTTCGTATTCGTTTATGGTAATCTGCGAGGTTTTGGTGTCGGCGCCCTCGGACATCATGCGGTACATGGTATCCGGCGGAACGGACTCGCCCAGGTCATCCAAATACTCTTTTCCGTCTAATTCAAAATGAAAACATATATAATGGATATCTCTTTTTTCAAAATATTCCTTGGATAAATCGGCTGTGGAAGAACAGCTTAAACAGTATTGCGCCATGAAAAAAGCCTCCTTACTGATACTGTGTCAAAAGTTAATAGAATCTTATCAAAGTGTAACACGCCTGATTTTGGGATGCAATAAAAATATCGTGGCGTTTCGTGTGATATAATTGTGGACGGCTTTCGGGAAAAAGTGTATAATGGGGAGTACAGACTGGAGGGAGATATATGAAAACAATTAAAGGGAAATTGATTGCGGCGATATCTGCTGCGGCTGTTGTGATTTTGTTGACAGGGTCGATAGGAAGCTATCTGATTGCGAATAGCGTAGTAAGCAGGAAAGTAAAGGAATTGCAGCTTGAGAAAGCGCAGAAAACATCCGAGGAAATGAGCGGATGGCTCTCGGAGCAGATTGCGTGGGTCAAGGAAAACGTAAATACATATGAACTGAAAATGCAAAAGGAGCCGTATGCGGAGATGAAAGCGTATCTGGCGGAGCGGCTTGCGAACAGCGATGGCACAATAATGGATGCCTATTATGGTTTTGAGGACCATACGATGTTGATTATCAATTCGGAAGTGGGCGAAGATTATGACTGCTGTGAGCGCGGATGGTACATACAGGCGAAAGAAGCCGGTACGGTGGTGGTAACAGACCCCTATGTGGACGCTTTTACCGGCAGGATAGTCGTAACGGTAGCCGCGCCGATGTATAATCAGGCAGGGGAAATTGCCGGTGTGTGCGGTGCAGATATTACGACAGAAGAACTGGTGAATGTAGTCAATAACTTACAAAAAGATGATGGGTACGGCTTTTTGGTAGACAGTGCGGGATGTTTTGTTACACATCCCAATCAGGAATTTCTGCCTACGGGAGATACTTCCGTTGCCGTTGCCGAAGCGGCGGGCGGCGCGCTGGGAGAAGTGAGCAGACTGATTACGCAGGAACAGGGCATGGTTGAAAGTAAAGATTACGACGGTCTTGTCAAATACTTTACGGTGGTACCCATGAAAAACTGCGACTGGACGGTCGGCGTTGTCATCCCTAAAAGCGCGGTTACGAAAGAATTAACGACATTGGTTGTCGCTTCCGTGCTTATCTGTATTATCGGTATGGTTTTAATTATAGGAATCGTAGTTTTTACGGCGAATAAGTTCTTGGCGCCGATAGCGGATTTAAAACAGTTTGCAAGCGGTGATTTCAGAGATGAGACCATGCAGCAGGAAAAGATAAAACATCAGGTTGCCGAGGGATTTAAGGATGAACTGGAAGAAATCGAGTATGCGACCAAGTCTGTCAGGAAACAGATTCGTGATACGATTCTGGGAACGAAAGAAGAAGCAAACGGCATAGCTGATACAGCGTCGGAAGCCTATAGCGATATGGCGGAGTTAAACAACGGACTGGACCGCATGGACCAGTTAATAGAAGCTGTCAAGGTTAAGGCAAATGACGCGGCAGGCGTAACCAATACTATCAGTATAGCGAGTACTGAAATCGGTACGGTCGTAGACAGCGTTTCCATGAAAGCTTCGGAGGCGGCGGACGCATCCGGCGTTATCAATGTACGCGCAGAGAAACTGTTAGAGTCAACGGAAAACGCTAAAAAACGGGCAAGCCAGATTTACAGGAAAGTGGAAAAGGAACTGGAAGCGGCGTTGCAGGAAGTGGAAAAAGTCGATGAGATTAAAACATTGTCTCAGGAGATTTTGAGTATCACGGCTAAGACTAACCTGATTGCATTAAATGCGTCTATCGAAGCGGCGCGTGCCGGAGAGGCGGGCAAAGGCTTTGCGGTAGTGGCTGAGGAAGTCAGGACGCTGGCGGAAAATTCCAAAGCCGCGGTGGACAATATTCAGGCGGTTATCAATGAAGTCGTGGACTCCGTCATGGCGTTAAAAGACAGTTCGGGAACGCTGCTTAACTTTATGAAAGACCATGTTATCGGTGATTACCATACAATGTTGGATACGGCAAAACAGTATAAGGAGGACGCCGTATTCTATGATGGCATTGCCACCGATTTGGGCGCGTCTGCGCAGGAGATGGGAGCGTCCATACAGCAGATGATAGCTTCCCTGCAGACGATTACGGAAACGACTGCAGCTATGGTGGAGGATATCCACAACGTAGCGGACACCATGCAGCATACGAATGTCAGTTCCGAAGAGATTATGCGGAAGATGGCCATTTTGGAGCGCAGCAGCCGTTCTTTACAGGAAATTATCCGTAACTTTAAGATTTAATAAACGCAAGCCCTGCAGATTGCGCATGGAATGATTTATACTGTGGCATTTGTGGCTACGATTTAATATGGCGGCGTAAAAGGTAGAGCGCAAGGACATTCGGCAGTACCATAAGGCCGTTGATAAGGTCGGTACATTCCCACACAATATTCATGGGGATGATGGCTCCGAAATATATCATGACAATATAAAACAGTTTATAATACGGAATACCGGAGTTCCCTACCAGGTATTCCGTTGCCTTTTCACCGAAATAGGACCAGCCGATTAATGTCGTGACGGCAAATGTCATAAGAGAGATTGTTAAAAAGGCGTCTCCGACATACGGCAGATGCGCGAATGCGGCCGAAGTAAGTCCGGTCGATGGAACGTTTTGAATGCTGACAGGGTCATAAAGCATATTGGAGACTACAACAAGTCCGGTGAGCAGGCACATAACGACGGTATCCCAGAATACCGCGGTCATGGAAATGTAGGCCTGTTTGGAGGGTTCATGAAGGCCGGAGGCTGCCGCGGCAATGGCGGAAGTGCCGATGCCGGCCTCGTTGGTAAATAACCCTCGGGCGATACCGTAGCGGAGCGATAACTGTAAGGTAGAGCCGACAAAACCGCCAGCGATGGACGAGACGGAAAAAGCGTCTTTTAAAATCCACAGACATGCCTGCGGAAGCTGCCTGCGATACAGAATCAATAGCAAGATACAACCGAACAGGTAGACGAAACTCATGGCGGGAACGACCCGTTCGCATAAATTACCGATGGTTTTGACGCCGCCTAAGATGACGATGCCGGTCAGTACGGCAAGTACGATACCGACAAGGTGCGGCGACAGATGGAAAGAAGCTTCGGCAGCTTGTGAAACAGAATTGGCCTGTGTTGTACAGCCGACGCCAAAGGCCGCAAAAAGAGTACAGAGGGCATAGAAAGAACCTAACGCTTTGTTATGTAAACCGTTTCGCAGAACATACATGGGTCCGCCGGCATAGGCGCCGTTTTTCTGCTTTGTACGGAAGAGGACGCTTAGATAGCATTCACTGTAAGCGGTTGCCATACCGAGGATTCCGGTAATCCAGCACCAGAAAATGGCGCCCGGGCCTCCAAGCGCGACAGCGGTCGATATACCGATGATGTTGCCGGTGCCGAGGGTGGCGGCGAGCGTTGTGGCAAGTGTGGAAAAGGAAGACAGGTTCTGTTCTCCGCCGTTTTCCATACCGAGAGAAAGTTTAATCGCGTAGAAAATTCTGCGCTGCGGCATATGCAGCTTCCATGTGAAATAGATATGGGTTCCCATCAGGATAAAAAGAAGGGGAACGCCCCAGATAAAGTCGTTGGCTTTTTGGATAATATGCAGCATCATAAGGGATAACGACCTGTACTTTTTCTTATTCTATTTATATGGAATGTGTTATGAAAAAAGAACGCCGGAAAGGAGAAAACATTATGTCGGATGAAGAAAGCAGAAAAGAAGCAGCCGGGCAGTGGGCGCGCGCATTATGCGCATATGCGGGTAAAGATGAGGCATTTTTGGAAAAGTTTTGGAACGCTCTGCAAAATTCCACTCCGGTCTATCGTGAATTTGTATATTATCTGGAGCATCAGAACTTTTTGTGCGAATATCGGATAGAGGGCTATACGGTAGTCGATATTATGGTATGGCAGATGGACCATTTTAAGGCGCAGATGGACAGAGGGCATTATGATATGAAGCAAAACGGCGATAATATGTTACTGATGGCGTTTGATACGATGCTTCAAATGGAAAAAGAACCGGAAAAATATATACAGCTTATGCAGTCGGAGACGGGAACGGATTATCCGGAAAAATACTGATATGCAATAAACGTTTTATGAGTTGCTTCTTATAGAAAGAACGGATATAATAACAAAGGAAATTGCAGGAAAGGTATAAAAAACAATGCAGATAATTATTGTGGGATGCGGTAATGTAGGCGCGACGCTGACGGAACAGTTGAGTTCGGAGGATCATAACATTACGGTCATTGACATGGACAATCAAAAATTACAGAATTTAATTAATAATTATGATGTAATGGGAGTCGTAGGAAACGGCGTCAGCTTCGCCGTACAGAAAGAAGCGGGCGTGGAACATGCCCATCTTTTAATAGCCGTGACAGGTTCCGACGAGGTCAACCTCCTGTGCTGTTTGATTGCGAAAAAGACCGGTGGTTGTCATACGATTGCAAGGGTCAGGAACCCGATTTATAATATGGAAATCAGTTATATCAAAGAAGAACTGGGACTTTCCATGATTATTAACCCGGAATTTACGGCGGCGTCCGAAATGGCAAGGCTGTTAAAGTTCCCGTCGGCGATTACGATAGATACGTTTACCAAGGGAAGAGTGGAGGTTGTAAAATACCGTGTAGAGGAAGATTCCGTACTCTGTGACCTTTCCTTACAGCAGATTGCTTCCAAGTTAAAGACCGATATTTTGATATGTACGGTAGAACGTGATGAAAATGTCTATATTCCGGGTGGTAATTTTATTATCCGTGCCAAAGATGAAATTTCCATTGTAGGTACGCCGCAAAAGACGCTGGCCTTTTTTAAGAAACTGGGAGCGGCCGTTACCAGAGCCAAGAGCGTTATGATTATCGGGGGTGGCGATACGGCGTATTATTTAGCCAGACAACTGACGAGTATGGGTATGCAGATTAAAATTATCGAGATAGACAAAAAGCGCTGCGAGGAATTGAGCGAACTGTTACCTAAGGCCATTATTATCCGGGGAGACGGCACGGACAAGAATCTGCTTTTGCAGGAGGGGCTTTTACAGACGGAAGCGTTTGTCGCCATGACGAATGTGGACGAGGAGAATATTATGCTTTCACTGTTTGCCAAAAGTATGTCCAAGGCCAAACTGATTACGCATGTACACAGAATTTCTTATGATGAGATTATAGACAGCCTGGATATCGGGAGCGTTGTTTATCCCAAGTATCTGACGGCGGAAAGCATTATTAAATATGTGCGCGCGATGGATAATTCCCTCGGCAGCAATATAGAGACGCTGTACCGTCTCAATGACAATCGGGTGGAAGCATTGGAGTTTAGCATAAAAGAGGATTCTCCGGTGGTCGGCATCCCGTTACAGAAGATGCAGATAAAACCGAATATTCTTATTTGCTCCATTAACCATAACGGCGTTATCAGTATTCCGGGCGGACAGAGTGTGATAGAGGTAGGCGACATGGTAATTGTGGTGACAACAAATACGAGACTGAATGATATTAAGGATATTCTAAAATAATTGACAGACGGGGGATTGAGATGAATTTTTCTATTATCAGATATATTTTATTCCGTGTTCTGGAATTTACGGCGGTTTTTTTGACGCTTCCCTGTCTGGTGGCGGTTATATATAAAGAAAAAGCGGGATTTGCTTTTGCTGCTGTGATGATAGGCTGTTTTTTGGTGGCGGAAATTGGGAAACAGTGGAAGCCGAAAAGCAACGTTTTCTATGCAAGAGAGGGTTTTGTTACGGTTTCTTTAACATGGATTATATTGAGTTTGGTCGGCGCCTTGCCCTTTTATTTCAGCAGGGAGATTCCAAGTTTTGTGGATGCGCTGTATGAGACGATTTCCGGATTGACGACGACAGGAGCCAGTATTTTATCGGATGTGGAGCCATTGTCTAAATGCGTGCAGTTCTGGCGGCTTTTTACGCACTGGATTGGCGGTATGGGCGTGCTTGTACTTATCATTGCGGTACTGCCGCTGTCCGGCGGTTATAATATGCACTTAATGCGGGCGGAAAGCCCCGGCCCTACGGTGGGAAAACTGGTTCCCAGAGTGCAGACGACGGCGAAGATTCTTTACGGTATCTATATCGGCATTACGCTGTTACAGATTATTTTGTTAAAGGCGGCGGGCATGAGCCTGTATGATTCCATCGTGCTTTCTTTTTCCACGATGGGAACGGGAGGCTTTGGCGTTTTAAATACCAGTATCGGAAGCTATACGATACCGGTACAGGTGATTTTCATTGTTTTTATGATATTGGGAGGCATGAACTTCAACGTCTATTATCTGCTTTTAGTGGCGAGAAAGCCGAAAGACGCCATAAAGCATGAGGAGGCGAGAATGTATCTGTTCATCCTGTTTGGCGCGGCGGCGTTTATTACATGGAATATCAGAGGATATTATGACAGCATTGCCATCGCGTTTAAAGACGCGCTTTTTCAAGTGGCTTCTCTGGGCAGCAGTACCGGGTTTTCGACGACGGATTTTGATTTGTGGCCGGAGTTTTCCAAAGCGATTCTGATTGTCGTCATGACTATCGGCGCATGTGCAGGCAGTACGGGAGGCGGTTTTAAAGTTTCGCGTGTGATGATTTTAATACAGGATATGCGCAAGGAACTGATTCGCGTCGTCCATCCGCAGATTGTAAAAAAACCGCACTTGGAGGGCAGGGCGGTGGATGATGAAACGGCGACGTCGATTCATTCTTATCTGATTATATACCTTGTGATTTTTCTGGTGTCTTTTTTGCTTTTATCAATGGATAAGTATGATTTTACCACGAATGTCAGCGCGGTTTTGGCGAATTTAAATAATACGGGGCCGGGTTTCCATGCGGTCGGGCCGACATGCAACTATGGTGAGTATAGTATTTTTTCCAAACTGGTATTGATGTTCGATATGCTGACAGGACGTTTGGAGCTTTTACCGATGTTGATTTTATTCGCCCCCAGAACATGGAAAAAATATTGAGTGAAATAGAATAGGAGTTTACATAATATGGTAAAGGAAAATATAAGGGTCAAAAAAGTTATCGTGCATATTATGGATTCTACGATAGGGATGCCGGTTTTATCGGATACGGAACTGGAATACGGCTCGGAATTTGCGGACTTTATCAAAGAGCATATCGCGAAGATAAGTTCCGGCGACGACGCTAAGGAGTGCCGTTTTTATCAGGAGGAATCGGAAGTCTATCATATCCTGGAGGAGTATGCGGACGATTCTTTTGTCGATATCAGTAAGGATATCGCTACGCTTTTATATGCGATTATGCAGAGTAATATCGATATTCCGCCGGCGGATTTGGTTGTGGTGCGCTTCCAGTATGAGTCAGAGGAGTATCTGGGATTGTTAAAGATGAATTATAAGTCTCTTTATACGCATAGGACATTGTCTTTGGAAGAGGGCAACAGCAATGAGATTATCCGCCATAAGTCGATTCTGCCCTCGGAAAGCCAAAGACTTTCGGAGGCGGCGATTATCAGGCTGGACGATTTGGCTCTCTGGACGGTGGAGAAAAAGTATGAGGTAAACGGTGAAAAGACCAATTACTTTTCTTTCCTGTTTTTAAAGTGCAGTTCGCATTTATCGCATAAGTCCAAACTCTCGATTGTGAACAGGGCGATAGAAGGCGTTCAGAAAGAGGGGTATGACGAGACGAAACGGTTTGCGAAACAGATGGAGGCAAAGCGCGTCATACAGGAGGAAATAGAAGAAAACGGCGGCTTTACCGTAGAGGAAATCGCGGAGAAGATTTTCTATGAGGAACCGGAATTAAAAGTTGCTTTTCAGGATAAAATGGAAAAGTATGATATGGTAAAGGAAGAAATTAAACCGCAGAGCGAGAATACGGTCAAAAAGTATCAAAGCCAGCATTTGTATACCGATACCGGCATTGAAATTAAGATTCCGATGGAGCAGTATAAAAATCCGAGAAGCGTAGAGTTTATTACCAATCCGGATGGAACGGTTTCAGTGCTGATTAAGAATATCGAACACTTGGAAGCAAGAATGTAGAGTAGAGGTTGTCGTCACATACGGGTAAGGTGGGATGTCTATGGGAACGATTATTGATTATGTGAAAGACTATGGTGATTACACATTTTTGGAAAAACCGCTTAGTGAGGTTGACAGCCTGGTATTGTGCCAGTTTGCCTATTTAAAATTTGACGCGCTTGTTCCGGAACCGGAAAAAGAAGCGTCTTCGGTAACGATGCAGGAACTTATACGCCACCCGGCATATGACAGCCTGTATGCGGATGAAAGATACAGAGAGAAAAATACAAAATTGTTTCTGGCAATGGAACATAGCAGACGGTTCGGAACGCTGCGTATGAGTAATTATGTAAACCAAATTGAACTGGAAAAAGAAACGCAGTTTTCCGCAATTACCATTCAACTGGAGGATGGCACATATTATGTGGCCTATCGCGGGACGGATGAGAATATCGTGGGCTGGAAAGAGGATTTGAATCTGGCTTTTTCGGAACCGTCGCCGGGGCAGCTTATGAGCGTGGACTATTTGAACCGGGTGGCAAAAAATATAACGACGCCGTTTTATACCGGCGGCCATTCCAAGGGCGGGAATTTTGCCGTATATGCGGCAATGAACTGCGAAAAGCAGATACAGGATAACATCATTACCATATTTAACCACGACGGACCGGGATTTCGCCCGGAGGTCAAAGAAAAATGCGGGTTTGAGAGGATTGAAGAGAAAATCGACAGAACAGTTCCCCATTCTTCGCTGGTGGGGATGCTTCTTTATTCCGAGAAAGACTACCATGTCGTCGAGAGCAAAAATATCGGGCTGGCGCAGCATGACCCTTATTCATGGCTGGTGAAAAAGGATGGCTTTCAACTGGCGAAACAGGTGTACTCCACGACAATGTTTATGGATACAACATTAAACGACTGGATATTGTCGCTTAATCAGGAGGAAATGCACATCTTTGTCGATACGCTGTATGACGTTATGAAAGCGTCGGAGGCGGATAACCTGATTGATTTTACCGCTAACTGGAAAAGAAGCATTCAGGGCATTATGGCGGCGGTTAAAAATGTGGACGCCGATGCCCTGAAAGTGATGAACGATATTATGAAAACATTGTTCGATATGCTTTCCCAGCATGCGAAAGAGGAATTTCAGAGCAAATATCTAAAAAATAAGATATAAGTTTCTCCCCGCCCTTTTCCATGATGCGTTCCGGGTGCCATTGCACCGCCATCACAGGGAGTTCGGTATGGGCAATGGCCTCTATAACGCCGTCGTGTGCCTGACAGACGGGAACAAGTTTTCTGCCTAACTGTTCCACAGCCTGATGGTGGGCGGAATTGACAAAGGCGCTGCTTCCGTATAGTTGATAGAAAAAGTCGGTGCGGCTGCAACCACAGTGATATACATAGTGGAAACGGTCGCTTCCATTCCATTCATGTACTGCGGCGTTTCTTAAATGCTGGCAGATTGTGCCGCCAAAATGTACGTTGATGATTTGAAGCCCTTTACAGATACCGAGTACGGGCTTTTTCCATTTGATAAACATATCCAGTATTTGAAGCTGTAAAATATCCAGCTCCGTGTCGATTTTACGGGAACCGTGGTTTCGCTGTCCGAAAAAAGCGGGAGTAATGTCGCCTCCTCCGGGAAGTAACAAAGCGTCGCAGTCCATACACTGCTGCGGGTCAAGACAGGAGAGCGTATGCGCGCCTAAGCGTTGCAGCGCTTTCTCATAATTGGCGGTATCGGGAGTGCGTCCGGCAATAGCGATAGAAAGAGATGAATACATGCTAAAACCCCGATAGGAGAGATTTTATATATTATATGTGATGTCAGAGAAAGCGTGATGTTAAAAAAGGCGGCAAAAAGAAACAGTCAATATTTTTGGTAAAGAACGGGCATCCATTTGGAAAGAGATTCATCCTCTATAGAATAGCTGCGAAACGTATTTTCTTCCGTGCTGAGAAGTAAAACGGCGTCGGCAAAATAATCCTCCAGTTGTGTTATCCAGGCTAAAGGAAAACTCCTGCTGTCACTATCGTCATCATATATGGCAGTAAAGAAACATTCGGAACCTGTAATCAGGACGGGTTCATTATTTTCATCCAGACGAAAAATCTCATATTGATAGTCGCATGTCCATTCAAAAAAGTCATTAATGCGAAATGTCATGAGCATGGCGGTTCCCTCTTTTTCGTATAAGTAAATCGAATTTCGGTTATCATCGCGGGAGTTGGAAGAGAGGACAGTCAGTATATTGCCGGAGGCATCTTTTATAAGCACAATGCCATACGCCAAATTTTCCGGGGAATTTTTCCTATAGATTTCAATGGTTTCCATTCCGGCGGCATCGGCAATATCCGCTTGAAGTGACGCGGACGCTTCATATTGAAGCTGTAATAAAAGCGGATGAGTTAAAGTATAGATATAGTTATTGTCATACCAAATATCCCGGCTGACTTCGTCAAGAGGGGTAATCCGGTAATCGTCCTGCCGATTCCAGTATTCGATATAACTGGCAAGAAAATAAATGGCGACACAGAGAAGAAGTAAATCTATCAATAATGTCTTTGCATTTTCGGTTAATCGCATACAGCCTCCTTTTAAGAAGAGAGTTTCTCCTGCTTCATCTGCTTCTTTTTCTCGTACATGCGGTTATCCGCAATCTGATATATTTTCTCGATATTATATTCCTTTGGATTGCAGGAGGCGTAACCGTACGCAATGGACATATGCAAATCGGGTATTTCTTCATTCTTGGAGTCCATATTTTGACGGAACAACTCCATCAGGCGGTTGATTTCTTCCGTCTCGGAGGTTTCGATAATGGAAATAAATTCGTCGCCGCCCATTCTGGCTACAACGCCGTGTTTGCCAAATGTTTCTGAAATGACATCCGCCGCGCTTTTGATTAAGATATCCCCTTTTGCATGTCCGTATGTGTCATTGACAGTTTTTAAATTATTGACATCAAAACAGATAACCGTATAATCAATACTTTCAGAGTCTTTGATTTTATTCATGTATTCCATGCAGTAGCGGCGGTTGTGAATCTGTGTCAGCTCGTCCGTATAGGCGCTTTTAATCAGGAAATTCCGTTCCGTTTCCTGCATCAGCTTCTGCGTTAAATCAATGTAGAAAGAACCGATTAAGATAAAGATAAAAATGACAAGCCCCATGGAGGTTACGCCTTTTAGCGTAAAAATGGATCTGCCTGAATAACGGTTAAGGGAATAACCGATTAAGTCATAGGATACACAGATGGCAACCAACAACATGCCTACCAAAAAGAGCCGGTCGTTCGTACGGCTGGATTTTAGGTTCATAATCTCTATGAAGATAAAATACAGCAAGGAGATAACAAGGAGCGTCTGCATATATTTTAAGGTTGCCGCACAGTGCAGTGTATCCGTAGCATGGAGGGCTAACATGACCGCCGTAGCCGCTATATGGAATACGGAAAGGAGCCAGTAGCATACTTTAAATGCATGTTTTTCCAGCTTCTGTACATCCGTCCACAAATAGATAATCAGCGGAACAGGCGCAAGGTAGAGCGTGATATATTCCAGCATGGAAATAGAATATAATGGTATGGAAAAAACAGCAATCACGTTGTAATAGCATAACGTCCACAGCCCCGTGCAGATGGCGAAGACGGAAAGACAGAGCATTCTGATATATTTGGTGGAAAAGGCCAAGGCAAATATGGTAATGAAGCATGTTACCAGTCCAAAAATGGTTAAAAAGCAGCCTAAAAACATAGGAAGCCTGTTTTCCGTCAATAACATACGGTAGGCGTTCTGCCATTCGTAAATATGGATAGGGTCAAACGAGGTAAATGCCTTGTCTTCCGCCAGTATGAGCCGAATCGTTATTTCTTTTCCCTGATATTCGTTTGGAAGATTAACGAACAAATAGCCGCTGCCGACTGTCTTATTCTTTAACATCCGGCTGTGTCCATATTGATAGATAGGTTTATCGTCAATATAAACCGATACGACGGTCTGCCTGATATGTAAGCGCAGCGCGCCTTCCGCCATATCCCAGTTATCGGGGAGCATACGCGTCATGATTATTTTGGTTCCCTTATTTACGGCGTCAAACTTGAAAGTATCTAAAGCAATATCGTGGTAGGTATCATCTCCGATGGTAATATCCCAGGAATCATTGAGTGAAATATGTTCTGATATGGATGCGTAGTCTTGAGAAAAAAGCTTATCCACTTTTGGCAGCCATATGATAATATTTACCAGCGCATAAGTAATCCACAATGCCTGCAGTATGATTTTTTTGGTAATTTTCTTTGGCTTTTTCATAAGCGGCTTGTTCCTATCTTAAAAATAGTAAAATCTTATATCTTATTGTATCATATATTTGCAGTATTTCATAGAAAAAAGAAGAGAATGTATGTAGAAATTGCAAGATTTTCAGGGTAACTGCAACACCTATTGAAATGCCGAAAAGCAACAC